>CAXYKR010000102.1:0-12927 GCA_964277815.1 uncultured Mucilaginibacter sp.
TTAGAGTTTGCCATTCCGCATATTGCCCAGTTGCTGCAAAACAGCATCGAATACTTTAATTCCTGCATCGACCGGGTGATTAAAGATAATTTTACCTCTATACAGCCTGCCGTACAATGGAAGTTTAATGAAACTGCTTGGGATTACGTTAAAAATCCGAAGTCTAAACGGAAGCAAACCGGGCAGAGCATTATTAGCTTTAGGGATGTATATCCGCTTTACGGCGCCATTGATGTGCGCAACTCAACCGTTGAGCGCAACCAGGCCCTGCAGCAGGATATGAAGCGGGTACTGAAACTGTTGTTAAAAATATTGCTGACGCTGGACGAAAAATTCCCTGGCCGCGACTGGCAGGAACTGATTGACAAAGCCAATAAATGGATGTTGGTAGTAAACGACCAGATTAATACCAGCGACGAAATATTGATTGATGAGTTTTTAGAAAGAGATGCGGGTTTAACGCTGACTCATTTTAAATCTGAAAACCCCGAGGCAGGAGAAATTGTAGACAGCTACCTCGATATGATTGCCCTGGATTGCGAAGGCCCAGCGTTTACCCAGCGTAACCGGTTAGAGACGGCCATGCAGATGATTAACGTAACGGTTAATAATTATTTTGAGCAGGCCGAGCAAAAGTTGCAGCAGATATTTCCCTGTTATTTTGAAAAATTTAGGACGGATGGCGTAGAGTATGACATTTATGTGGGGCAGGCCATAGCGCCTAAACAGCCTTTTCAAACTGATTTTTTGCGGCAGATGCGAATGTGGCAGTTAACCTCGATGGTTGATGCGGCAAGGCTTACCCACCAACTGTTAGATAAAATGCCGGCAGCCTTACAAACTACCCAGCTTATTTTTATACATAGCCAGCCCATTGACATCAGTTTCAGGAGTGATGAGCGCAGGTTTGATGTAGAAGGTGCTTATAACATCCGATACGAAATTATCAAGAAACGGATAGATAAGGTATTGCTGCATAACAGCAAAGAGCGCCTTACGCAGCCCGGTAAAATTGCCCTTGTGTATTTTACCCAGGCCGAAGCCGACGAGCACATTGGCTACATCAAACAACTGCAAGCCAAAAATATGCTGCTGCCCGAAATTGAAATGCTTGACCTGGAAGAACTACAGGGCGTAGTAGGCCTGAAGGCCTTGCGTGTAAGTGTGAACTTTGACGAATAATGCTGGCAGACAAATAAAACGGCGTAACTAAGCAATCAATAAGTTACAGCCGCGAATATCCGAATTGTCAAACCTGCCCAATACTTCAAATGAACCATCTTCGTAGACTTTACCTAAATCCTGAGTGGCTAAAAAAGAACACGAGTTGATGTTGGCCAAGTCGATAATATTGATGCCGCCGGTTTTGCCGTAACCTACCGATGTTGCCGGGTCGTTAGTATCGCGGGTTTGTATGCGCATCCAGGGCGGACAGTTAAAAATACCTTCGCCTTTAGAATAGGCTTGGGATAACAACTCGGTCATGCCATATTCGGAGTGAATTGCCTTTACGCCAAAGCCCCGGCAAAGTATATCGTGCAGTTCCTCCCGTATCATTTCCTTGCGGCGGCCTTTCATGCCGCCGGTTTCCATAATAATCAATTCCGGAAAGTTGATAGCATACTGTTCGGCAAAATCGAGCAAGGCGAAGGTTACGCCAATAAGCAAAGTAGGCGTGCCCGCCTGCTGCTGTTTTAGCAACTGTTTGTGTAGGTCGGTATGGTTGTACAAATAGAAACCGCTGTCGGGATGGCCGGATTGTTTAATCAAATCATCAGCCATGTACACTAAAGATGAACCCGCCCGTTCCAGGTAAGCCGGCAACAATGCTAGTACGCAGTATTGTTTAATATCACCGTAAAATAATTTGAATGCCTGCCTGAAGCTTTGCTCGTACCAGCTCACATCAGTAACCAAGTGCCGGCTGGTAATCATGCCCGTAGTGCCCGAACTGGTAAAAGTAACCTGTGGTTGTGCCTGGCTGCTTACCACCTCGTGGTTTTTAAAAAACTCAATGGGTAAAAACGGAATCTGGCTGATGTCGGTAACCTTTTCGGGAGCAATATTTAGTCCGTTAATAAACTTGCGGTAAATGGCGCAGTGTTGTGCCTGGTGTTTAAATGTTTGCAACGCCGCCGAGGCAAAATCCTGGGGCGTATTAATAGAAAAAACTTGCTGCTGGGTGGGCATGGGCATACTGCAAAGATAGCAAGACCGTTGTTTAACACCTTAAAATCTGGTATTCATTACAACCATTTAACATATTTAAAAGCACGTGGGCTCAAAATTTGTTATAGGGGTAGGTAACTTAATATCTATGTTTATGAAAAATTTAAGATTATTCTCGTCCACTTTGCTGCTGAGCTTTATGGCTGTTATGGCTTCAGCGCAAAACGCCGGTAAAGAAACCGAGCGTATTAAATCCGCTACCCAGGTATTAAAAACCTTCACGGGGTCTGATGAAACTATACCCGAAGAGCTGTTAAAACAAACGGAAGGTATGGTAATCATCCCTAAAATGATTAACGCCGGTTTTGGTATTGGCGGCAAGCGGGGCAAAGGTGTAGCCACTGTAAAATTACCCGACGGAAGCTGGAGCGACCCAGTGTTTATTACGCTTACCGGTGGTAGTATAGGTTTCCAAATCGGTGTACAATCTGTTGATTTGGTGCTGGTGTTTAAGCACAAAGGTGTACTAACCAAAGTTAAAAACGGCGACTTCACCATCGGTGGTGATATCTCTGCAGCAGCCGGCCCGGTTGGTCGCAGCTCGACTGCCAGTACTGACCATAAGTTAGAGGCTGAGGTATACTCATACTCACGCAGCCGTGGTTTGTTTGCCGGTATTAGTGTTAACGGTTCAAACCTGTCTATCGACAAATCGGCTAATGCCAGCTTTTACGGCTCAGGCGTAAGTTCTCAGCAAATTTTTGAAACCAACAAAAGCAGTGCTTCGGCAGTAGTTAGCTTAAAAGCAGCTTTAAAAGGTTTATAAAATAAGTAGTTGATATCACAAAAGTTAGCGGGCTGCATATTAGACATGCGGCCCGCTAATTATTTCAGGCCACTGCTTAGTGTTTAACAGCTGATGGCATCACCACCTGTTTAATGTAAAAGCCCGACAGGGCCGATAGGCCGCCCACCAAGCCACCAATAATGCAGGTAATGAGCAAAAGAAGTGTCCAATGTGGCAGGCCAAACAATTGGGATACTCTTTCGGCTAGTTGGTGCTCATTAGGCATGCTTTTAAAAAGCGACAAAACCAGCCAAGCTAAAAACAGGGCTGCAAAGCCCGACCAAAAAGCATGTGCTGCCCGGTTGGCCATCAGCAATGCTGCAACAAATGCAATGACAGCAATTATCCACCAGGGGAATATATAGCTGGCCGCCAGGCTTAATATCAAAAGAAGTACAAACAGCATATCTATAGTATCAAAGATTGAATGTTTTTATTATTTACTACGCTTTTTGAGCGTGGTTACAGATTTTATTCGGTCCGATTTTTCGTCTGCCGAACGTAAGTACAGCAGTTCGTTAAGCTGACCGTCTTTCCAGGTTTGCAGCATATCGGTATAGTAAAAGCTGCCAGGGTTACCAGATTCGCCGCCCGGAAAAACACCATAGCCCTTAACCGTTGGCCCCATTTGCACTACCATGCGCCATGATGGTCCGGCTCCTTCATGAATTGCATTCACGATGTTACTGCTGCCTCCCGATTCAAAATTACCGGTTCCAAATCCTTTCAACGCGGCTAAATGGTCAATGCTGGTAGGCCTAATTTTACCCCATTGCCAGCCAAGGCCTGGCCTGCCATGTTTTACCGACAGCTCATTAACCGATTGGTTAAAGGCAGCACTCACAATATCTTCGGCAGTTTCTACACCCGGTGTATTTATATCGTCAAACCACTTGGCGCGCGGCTGGGTAAGCAGCATTTTGATGGTACGGTCGCGCGTTGGCCATTGTAGGTTGTCCTTATCGTCGCCAAACTCATCTTTCCAGGTCAGGTTATAAACCTTGCGCCACCAAATATCAAAAATACTGGCACATATCGAGTTTGCATCGTATTTTTTATCCCATTGCTTTAAAATGTCTAAAGCTTTTAACTGGTTTCGGTCCAGCTTGCTGGTATCAATCTGCGCAATCAGCGTTGGTAAAATATCGCGTGCTGTAATGCTGTAATTGTCTGTTTGTAACAGGCGCATACTGTCTACCGTAATCTTATCCATAGCAGCCAAACGGGTGTTAATGCGGGTGCCGCGCTGGTAAGGCCCAAACTGCCAGTTGATGTAATAAGGGTAAGTTTTGTCGGTTAACGATTGATTGGCCGAACTCACAAATCCACGCGGCGGATTTTTAACCGTGGGATTTTGGTCGGCTGGTATCCAGCCCTGCCAGTCGTTGGCTTTATCGGTTCCGTCTAAAATAAATTTACCCTGGTCTGCAAATTTTAACGGGAACTTGCCATTAGGCGTAATGGCAATGTCTTTACCCGAGCTGGCAAAAACAAAGTTTTGAGCCGGGGCGGTATAAAAGGTTAATGCCTTGCGATAATCCGTATAGTTTTTGCCTCGGTTAAGCAGGTAAAATGTTTTCAGGTCGTTAGAGCCATCATGGGCAATCCAGCGTAACGCCGCTCCGGCAGGCAGGTTAGAGTTGGATTTTTTAGAAATTGAATCTTCAAAAACTACAGGTCCGTAATGGGTGTAAATTACCTTCTCGGTAATGGGCTGTTCACCGCGCACCTTAATCACCTCGGTGCGGCGGCTTACGTTGTTCCATTGGTTGTTGTACCAGTACTGGTTTTTGCCGGCATCTTTAAATTTAATCTGGTACCAGTCTAACACATCGGCATCGGTATTGGTTACCCCCCAGCTAATTTTATCATTGTAACCAATAATAATCATTGGGGCGCCGGGCAGGGATACGCCATAAACGTTTACCCCCGGTGCACTTAACTGAATTTGATACCAGATGGACGGAAAGCTGAGGCGCAGGTGAGGGTCGTTAGCCAGTATGGGATAGCCCGAAGCAGTTTTGCTGCCGGCCACTGCCCAGTTATTGCTGCCAATACCTTCAACCTTACCTGCCGGTTTACCCATGCCCGATATTTGTGCCTTAAAGCTGGCTGAAACCGGCGGCACCGGCAACGGTTTAAAATTCCACGGCGTACCCTTGGGTATAATCGGGTCTTCCTGGTAATTATGGTCCGGAAACAAATCCTGCGTTACAGCAACACCAAACTTATTTAGGGTATTGGTCATCAGCAACTCGTCAGACCCGCCCGAAAGTGTTTCAGACATTAGCTTGAGTAAAAAGGCACAATTAATGGGCTTCCATTCTTCGGGCTGATAGTTTAGTAATTTGTATTCTATCGGATAATCCTTCACATCCAGGTTATGCACGTAGGCATTGATACCGTCGGTATAAGCTTCAATGGCTTGCTTTGTCTGCGGGTCTTGCATCATGGCTCGCAGGGAGTTTTCGGCTCCGTAAACCATACCCATACGGCGGTGGTAGCGGTCGGTTTCTAAAGCTTTGGCTCCCACTACCTCGGCCAGACGGCCCGAGGCGCTCCGGGTTTGAATATCCATTTGCCATAGCCGGTCGGTAGCGGTTACGTAACCTTGCGCATAGTATAGGTCGTGCTCGTTTTTGGCGAAAATGTGTGGTACCCGGTGCTCGTCGAATTTAATTACCACCTCATCCAGCAAACCCGGAAGCTTTAATTCGCGCTGTGTGATGATACGTTTGTTTTCGGCATTTTGCCAAAAGCCCGTTGCCGGATTTAAAAATTTACCCAGCGGCGGGATAGGACCAAACTGGGTTTGCAATGCCCATATCAACACTGCTGTTAAACCGGTAGTTATAAAGGCTTTGAATATTTTCATGAAGGTTGATGTAACGGAATTGTATGGTTTAAATATAAAGGTTTGACTGTAGTAATGCATACTGCTGGTACCGTGCATTGTATTTTCTTTTGAGGGCATATTGCATCGAATGTAAACCAGATGGCTGTTGTTGCTGTATTTAGTCGGACTCGTTCATCTCATCAAACAAAAAAACTTTAATATTGCTCTGAATACATCATGACGTTGAAAGCAACTCAGCACAAGCTGATTATTTACCAGGTACTGCCGCGCTTATTTGGCAACACCAATACGACCAACAAGTTTTACGGTTCTGTTACCGAAAATGGCTGCGGCAAGTTTAACGACATCAATAAAACGGCATTGACCGCCATTAAAGACATGGGGTTTACCCACATCTGGTACACCGGCATCATTGAACATGCCACCATGACTGATTATAGCGCCGACGGGATTAAACCAGATGACCCGGACGTTGTAAAGGGCAGGGCAGGCTCGCCTTACGCCATTAAAGACTATTATGATGTTGACGCCGATTTGGCAGTAGATGTGCCTAACCGTATGACCGAGTTTGAAGCTTTAATTGAGCGTACCCACCAACAGGGATTAAAGGTGATTATTGATTTTGTACCTAACCATGTAGCCCGTACTTACCAATCAGATACTAAACCGGCGGGTGTGCGCGATTTTGGTGAGGACGATGACTTAAGCCAGGCGTTTAGCGCCGCCAACGATTTTTACTATATACCCGGCCAAGCCTTCAGAGTGCCGGAGAGTTACGACCCCGGTGGCAGCGAGTTTACAAGCCCTTTGAAAGATGGCCGCTTTGACGAGAACCCGGCCAAGGGTACCGGAGATGATATATTTACTGCAAGCCCGTCTATCAATAACTGGTTCGAAACCATCAAATTGAACTACGGCGTAGATTTTAGTAAAGGATATGATATGCATTTTGAGCCTGTACCACCGGTATGGCAAAAAATGCTGCACATTTTAAGCTTTTGGGCCGATAAAGGTATTGATGGTTTTAGGTGTGATATGGTGGAGTACGTGCCTTCAGAGTTTTGGGCGTGGATTATCCCGCAGATGAAACAGCGCTACCCTGAGCTGATTTTTATTGGCGAAGCCTACCAGACCGGGCAGTATCATAATTATTTATTCAATGGGCAGTTCGACTATCTGTATGATAAAGTTGGCCTGTATGATGTCTTAAAGCGTTTAACCCGCAACGAGCCGGGTGCCAGTACCTGGGAAATTAACCGCGTTTGGAACCACGATACCCGCGGTTTTGACGAGCGGATGCTGCGCTTTATGGAAAACCACGACGAGCAGCGCATTGCTTCTGAATATTTTGCCGGTGATGCCTGGCTGGCCATACCCGGCATGATAGTTACGGCCACGCTTGCCAGCGGACCAGTGATGATTTATTTCGGGCAAGAGGTAGGAGAACCGGCCACCGAAGCCAACGGCTTTAGCGGCGCCGACGGCCGTACCACCATTTTTGATTACTGGGGCGTGCCCGAACACCAGAAATGGTTGAACGGCGGCGTTTACGACGGTGGGCAATTATCGGACAGCCAACGCAACCTGCGTAGCTTTTATAGTAAGCTGCTCAATTTATGCAGCCAATGCCCTGCCATTTACGAGGGTAAGTTTTATGAGCTGATGGTAGCCAACGAGCATACCGCAGGTTTTAACGAGCGCATTTACCTGTACGCACGCTATACAGACCAGCAGCGCATCTTGGTTGCCGTTAACTTTAACCGGCACGAGCAGGATATCTACATCAAGCTACCCGATGATTTGCTTCATCAGTTTGAATTGCACGGCTCCGTAGTATTCAAAGATTTACTAAGTGAGGCTGAGTTTACGTCTGCCAATATTAACGATGGCCTATGGGTTAAACTGCCAGCCACCGGCGGCTTAATGTTGCAGTTTTAAACTTTTGAGACATCATTGAAACATAAAACGAGCAAATCCACCTTTGGATGGCTTTACTCGTTTTATATTGAATATGTATTTTACTTCATTGTTGCAAAGAAAGGCAGGCGGGCCTGCGGTGTACGCATCATTTGCTGCATGGTTTTAAGCTGCTGGTAATAGGTATAGCTCTCGCCTAATTCGGCTTTCACCAGGCGGGTTTGTATACGGCTTTGCATATCGCTGCTTAAGCTTTTGAAGAAGCTTTTCTGCTCAGGATAAGCTACCACTTTATATTTTTTCATACCTGCTTTTTTGGCAGCACTGGCTATGGCATCGTTAATGTTGCCCAGGCGGTCAACCAAACCAATTTTGATGGCTTGCTCTCCGGTCCAAACACGGCCTTGGCCAATACTGTTGATGTACTCGGTTGTTTTTTTACGACCGGCAGCTACCGCACCAGTAAAGTCGCCATAACCACGGTTTACCTGGCTTTGCAATATCGCACGTTCTTCGGGGGTAAGCGGGCGGGTTACATCACCCAAATCTGCATATTTGCCGGTTTTTACACCGTCGAATGAAAGCCCTAATTTATCCGTTAACAAACCTTGCATGTTAGGCAATATGGCAAATATGCCTATTGAGCCAGTAATGGTATTGGGCTCTGCAAAAATCGAATCAGCCGCACACGAAATATAATAGCCGCCCGAAGCTGCGTAATCGCCCATAGATACAATAACGGGTTTTACTTTTTTGGTCAGGCTTACCTCGCGCCAAATCACATCCGAAGCTAAAGAGCTGCCCCCCGGTGAGTTTACCCGCAATACAACGGCTTTCACTTTGTCGTTTAATCTGGCTTGGCGTAAAGTAGCCGAAATACGGTCTGAACCAATGGTGTTGTCGTCACCGTTACCGCCGTTGATTTCGCCCGAGGCATAAACCATGGCAATCTGATTGTCGGTATCTTTATCACCTTCGCTTTCATCGTCACCATCGTTTTGAGCATAGCTTTCAATGGTTACGGCATGCAGATTCTTTTTCAGATCAACCTTGGTGAGGCCTTTTAATTCGTTCAGTACCTCGTCTTTATATTTTAAGCCGTCAATCAGTTTGTAGGTCACTGCATCTTCAGGCATACGCACTTTTAAATCGTCTGCAATTTTAAAAAGACTATCAACACTAATATGGCGGCTTTTGCCGATGCCGGCAAGCATCTGGTCATTTAGCGAACCTAAGTAGGAGGTTACCTGTTCACGGTTGGCATCACTCATTTTATCCAGTATAAACGGCTCAACCGCGCTTTTGTAAGTACCCACTTTAATTACCTGGGCCTCTACACCTAACTTATCAAGCGCACCTTTAAAAAAGGTAATCTGCTGGCTCATACCCGCAAAATCAAAAATACCTTTAGGGTTCATGTATACTTTATCGGCTACCGAAGCCAGATAGTACGAGCTTTGGGTATATACTTCGGCATAAGCAATGATGAATTTTTTAGATTTTTTAAAGTCAATCAATGCATTGCGTATCTCTTCGGTAGTGGCTTGGCCTGATAGGGTTAAATTGTCGGCCAGGTAAATACCTTTAATTTGTTTATCGTCTTTGGCTTTTTTAATGCTGGCTAATATATCATTCAGGCCAACGCTTTTATCCTCATCAAAACCTAAAAAGCCTAAGTTGGCCAAGGGGTTATTGGGGGTACGTTCGGGTACAGCGTTTTTAAGCGATATGGTAAGGATAGAGTTATCATCAATCTTTACTTCCTTATCGCTGCTGGCTGCCACAATGATGCCTACAAACACCACCAGTATCACCAAACCTGCCACAAACACGCCCACAATGGTAGCCAGTACAAACTTGAAAAATTGTTTCATTAACTATATTAATTGAATTATCTATGCAAACTTATTAATCGGGTACAATATAACGTTTAGAGCAGCATATCTAATATTTGTTACAACATGGTTGACGTTTATTTACTACTGGGCAGTAACCTGGGTAACCGGCAATTGTTTTTGCAGGATGCTGCCCGGTACATCGAAAAAAATGCAGGTACGGTTTTGCTGTATTCGGGTATTTACGAAACGCAGAGCTGGGGGAAAACTAATGAGCCAGACTACTTAAATCAGGTTTTACTGATACAAACCGAATTGCCGCCGCAACTGTTACTGTTAGAACTGTTAAACATAGAGACTATGCTGGGTCGGCAACGCCTGGAAAAGTGGGGCTCACGTACGGTGGATATTGATATTCTTTTTTATGGCGAAGAAATTATTAGTGAACCAAACTTAACCGTTCCGCACCCGGAGTTGCATAACCGGAGGTTTACCTTGGAGCCGTTGGCTGAAATTGCCCCCGAACATTGGCACCCCATCTTAAACAAAACAGTTTTATCGCTTAAAAATGAGCTAAAAGACACTTTAGCTGTAAAAAAAATATAATTTTGATTTATTAACCAAATCTACCATGCCTGAAACACCTGCTAACACCGATTTTGACCTGTCATTTTTATACGAGATTGCTGATGGCAGCGACGAGTTTATTGTTGAATCGATAGATATGTTCAGTGTGCAAACCCCGCAGTTGATGCAGGAGATTGAACAGGGTATTGCAACCCAAAACTGGCAGGTGGCAGGTGCTGCTGCACACAAGCTAAAGCCTAACATGGGTTTTTTTGGTATGCTTAACCTGCAAGGCATGATGCAGGAAATTGAATCTATGTGTAAAAGCGGCGCTCCGGACCAGGCTGTACTATCGCAAAAGTTTGCCGATGCTAAAACCATAGTAGAAAATAACCTGGTTAAGCTGGCAGAAATCAAAGCCGAGAAACAAGGATAGTCATCATTTCTTAGGGTTGCAGGCCAAGTACCTGCATAATGGCTTGGGCTTTCAGCAGGCATTCATTGTACTCCTGTTCGGCTACGGCATCAAAAGTAATGGCACTGCCCACCTGGAACGACAGGTATTGCTGATTGGCATTATATAAAATGGTACGTATTACCACGTTGAAATCAAAGTCGTCTTCCGGATCAAAATAACCCATTGCGCCTGAGTAAGCTCCCCGGCGCGTACGCTCGTAGCGCTCCATCAATTCCATAGCCTTTAGCTTAGGCGCTCCGGTCATGCTGCCCATCGGGAAGGTGTTACGTATGGCTTCTACCGGCGATAGGCCATCCCTCAACTGACAGTTTACGGTGGATATCATCTGGTGTACCTGCGCAAAGCTGTATATGCCAAACAATTCTTCAGTTTTAACCGTGCCCGGCCGAGCCGATTTTGTTAAATCATTACGCACCAAATCAACAATCATTACGTTTTCCTGCTGTTCTTTGGGGTTGTTGCGCAAGGCCTGTTTAATGCGCTCGTCCTCCTGAGCACTATCTCCGCGCCTGGCTGTACCTTTAATGGGCTGCGAAATAAGTTGCCGGCCATGCTTAGCCATAAACCGCTCGGGCGATGCACACAATATGTACTGGTCGTAATGCTTAAAAAATCCTGCAAAGGGCGATGGTGATGCATCGTTTAACTGCCGGAATACATTTAAAGGGTTAATAACTGCATTAGCGGCAAAAAACTCCTGGCAAAAGTTGGTGACATAAATATCGCCGCGATTGATGTGTTGTTGAATCTGATTAAAACTGCTGATATATTCTGACTGAGTAAACCGTGACTGTAAAGTTAGGCCGTTCACCGTCTCCAGCGGCGTCAGTATTTCCTGGTTGATTTGTTTCCAAATGGATTCACTTTCGGCTGATATGATTTCGGCCTGATGGCCGTTGAGCTTGATTAAATGCAGCGGCGCAAAAAAGTAAAGGTCGGGAAACGCCAGCTCGTCGGTGAGATTAGAAGATAGCTGCTCTACTTCATTTTTAAGGTCGTAACTCAGAAAACCTGTAACCCATCCTGGTTGTTGCTGTCTGAACTGCCGCAGAGTTTCGAAAGCCTGCCCGGCCTGAGATGTTACTTGTGCCTTTACGCCGGCAGCAATCAATGCATCAAACTTCGAATCGGCGTTTGTAAACTGATTGGAGTCCAGATAGCAGCATACCTCAAAACCATTGGCCCATTGCAAGGCCCTCGTTTTAAAGTCGGCAATATCAGAGACATCAAAAAACATGGTGGTTCAAAAGTACGCTTTAAACAAAAAGGCCGGAAACCGGCCTTTCAGAAATATATGTTTTAGCTGTAAACTAAATATGGCTTAGTGTAAAACCAAAGTCTGTTTACGGTCCGGGCCTACCGACAGGTATTTTACAGGTACCTCTAATTCGGCTTCTAGAAACTCCATATATGCCTGCAGTTTAGCCGGAATTTCAGCGTTTTCGGTAATGCCGGTAATGTCTTCGTGCCAGCCATCAATTTCTTTTAATACCGGTTCCGGTTTAATGGTACATATATCGTAAGGCATGTAATCAATGGTTTCGCCTTGGTATTTATAGTGCGTACAAGCGTATATTTTTTCAAATCCGCTCAATACATCAGCTTTGGTCATTACCAGTTGAGTTACACCATTTAACATAATGGCGTATTTTAAAGCCGGTAAATCAATCCAGCCGGTACGGCGTGGTCTGCCGGTAGTTGCGCCAAACTCGTGGCCTAACTGGCGTAGTTCTTCGCCTAGCTCGTTATTCAGTTCGGTAGGGAAGGGGCCACCGCCTACGCGGGTACAATAGGCTTTAAAAATACCAATTACTTCGCCAATTTTGCTTGGGGCAATACCTAAACCGGTACAAGCACCGGCCGTAGTGGTATTAGATGAAGTTACAAACGGATAAGAACCAAAGTCGATATCCAGCATAGCACCTTGTGCGCCTTCGGCCAATACTTTTTTGCCTTGTTTCAGATAGCTGTTTACCAGGTGTTCTGAGTCAACCAGTTCAAATTGTTTAATCAATTCAATAGCCTCAAAAAACGCTTGCTCGCGCTCGCTAAAATCAACTACATCGCCGTATAAAGATTGCAGCATAGAGGTGTGTTTGCCTACCAGCTTTTCGTAGCGCTCTTTAAAATCGGGTAACAGGATATCGCCGATACGCAAACCATTACGGCCGGTTTTATCCATATAAGTAGGGCCGATACCTTTTAAGGTAGAACCAATTTTACCATCGCCCATTTTTTTCTCGTTAGCTGCATCCAG
>CAXYKR010000103.1:0-4970 GCA_964277815.1 uncultured Mucilaginibacter sp.
CGCATATTCTACTAAGAAATTTTTGTTCAGGCTGCTAAAAGTGTGCAACTCCATGCAGGCTACCAGTTTACGCTCAGGAAACTGCGTTTTAACTGCATGTATAGTCGCTTTTAACTTAGATGGCGAGTGTGCAAAATCTTTATATATATTGGTCCTATCGCTTTTTCCTAATAACTCCAAACGCCGGGCGGCACCTTTAAACGTGCGCATGCTGCTGTAAAAATCGGGCGAAGCAATGCCCAACTCGTTACAGATATTTCTGGCAGCTTCGAGATTGAGCAAGTTATGCTCGCCAAAAATTTGCAGCTCATATTTTTTATCCTCAAACAGCACCGAAGTAATGCCCTTGTTCACCTCGTAAGCAGGTGCGCTGTATGCAAACTTTTGGATGGTCGAGTCGTCATCAGCAATCACTTTTTTTAACACCTCATCGTTACCTGCATAAAACAAGGTTCCGTGGGGCTCCATAGTGTGTATAAAGGTAGCAAACTGCTCGATGTAGTTTTCGAAGGTGGGAAACACATTGATATGATCCCATGCAATGCCGCTGATTACCGCCAGATTGGCTTTATAAAGGTGAAACTTCGGGCGTCTGTCAATGGGTGAAGACAGGTATTCATCCCCTTCAATAATCATCAGGGGCGCATCGCTTAGGCCAACCATGGTATCAAAGCCTTCCAGTTGTGCGCCTACCAAATAATCAAAAGCTTTACCTGCTGCCTGCAGGGCGTGCAATATCATGGAAGTAATGGTGGTTTTACCATGGCTACCGCCAATAACCACTCTTAGTTTATCTTTTGATTGCTCGTAAATATATTCGGGGTAAGAGTATATTTTTAATCCGGCCTGCTGTGCAGCTAACAATTCCGGGTTATCAGGCCGGGCATGCATTCCTAAAATAACGGCATCTAAATCAGCGGTTATTTTTTCAGGGTACCAGCCATATTCGGCAGGCAGTAAGCCGTACCGGTTGAGTCTTGATACCGAGGGTTCGAAAATAACATCGTCTGAGCCAGTTACTTCAAAACCCTTTTTATGTAAAGCAATAGCCAGGTTATGCATAGCACTGCCACCAATGGCTATAAAGTGTACTTTCATTTAAAATATTAACAATTGAGCAATTGGCTACAAAATAAAGAAAAATTCTTTTAACCTGTAACAAAAGTTATACAGGCTCTAATCAAATCCACAACAGATTTAACCGGTGGGCATTGTAAATTTTGCATCATGCTCAGCAAAAAGCTTTGAAATAATATTGTAAAGCACGAAAATTGTACTGTAATAAAAAAAATTACAGATGAACGGACGCTTCCAAATTGCTGTACATATTTTAACATTATTGCATTCGGCCGGTGGTGAAAGCCTGTCGTCCGATTTTATGGCTGGCAGTATCAACATCAATCCGGTGCTGGTGCGTAAAGAATTAAGTAGCTTACGTAAAGCCGGATTGGTTCAAAGCAAGGAAGGCCATAACGGTGGGTACAGCTTAGCTGTATCAGCAAGGCAAATAAGCATAGCCGACGTTTACAAAGCCGTAGAACAGGCCCCTTTACTGGGTAAGGCACGTAATATACCGAACCCGGCTTGCCCGATAGGCAAACAGATTGACCAACATCTGGATACCCTGAATAAGCAACTCAACGATGCCGTAGTTGAACAACTAGGGCATCAAACACTTGAACAATTTTATAATCAATTCAAATAATTTTTAATCACAAATCATTCAACGTTATGAAAATAGCTGTTATAGGAGCCACAGGTTTTGTAGGCCCTAAAGTTGTAGCCGAAGCTTTAAACCGCGGACACGATGTTACCGCCTTTGCCCGCCAGCCCGAAAAATTAAATATTGAAAACGAACATCTGGTTAAGCAATCTGCCGATGTGTATAATGCCGATATTTTGGCCAATTTGCTGGTAGGGCACGATGTCGTTATCAGCACTTTTAATGCTGGATGGACAAACCCTGACCTGTATAACGACTTTTTGCGGGGCGCTCGTGCCATACAGCAAGCAACCAAACACGCTGCTATTAAACGTTTTATATTTGTGGGTGGTGCGGGCAGTTTAGAAATAGCACCCGGTGTACAATTGGTAGATACCCCAGAGTTCCCGGCTGCTTATAAGCCGGGCGCCAGTGCAGCACGCGATTATCTGAACGAATTACGCCAGGATCAAGAACTGGACTGGACATTTTTAAGCCCAGCAATTAACCTGCACCCGGGCAACCGCACCGGTGTTTTCCGCACGGGTACCGAACAACCGGTATTTAACGAGGCCGGGCAAAGCGATATCTCTGTTGATGATTTAGCCGTTGCTCTGATTAACGAGGCAGAGAATAACCAGTTTGTAAAAGCACGCTTTACCGTAGGTTATTAAGTAACCTTGTTTATAGTACCCAGCCCATGCATTTATCTGACTGCATGGGCTTTTTGCTGCCTTAAAAGATTTTTGAAATCACTCTCTCAACCCTCACTCGATAGATTTAACCCTCACTCCTAATGAGTTAAAATTAAGCGGATAGCAGCCTAAAACCTTAAGTTGATTTAGGGGTTTTCTTATTGATGAATAGTGAGACTACTGCAACCAAAAGCACCCTGCAACTTTACCCTTACCAGGAAGCCGACATTAACACACTGTTTGAACGGATGGGGCAATCGGCCGATAAAAAACGGTTACTGTACCAGTTACCTACCGGCGGGGGCAAAACCACCATATTTTCTGAAATAGCCAAACGCTTTATACAGCAATACAATCAAAAGGTAATTATTCTTACTCACCGGCAAGAGTTATGTAACCAAACCTCGGCACGGTTAAAAACAATGGGCGTAAAAAACAAGGCCATTGTAAGCACCGTAAAAAAACTCAGCAAACGCGAAGCTTACCCATGCTTTGTGGCTATGGTGGAGACTCTGAAAAACCGTATTAAAGACGGCGTTATTAGCACGGATGAAATCGGGTTAGTGATTATAGACGAAGCGCACCATAACTCTTTTCATAAACTGCTTGGCAAATTTTTCAATGCTACGGTTTTGGGTGTAACGGCTACCCCATTCAGCTCCAACATTAACCTGCCTATGCGTAAAAATTATGACGAGCTGATCTTAGGCGAAAGCATTGAATCGTTAATTAAGCAAGGCTTTTTGGCCAAACCCGTAAGCTGGCGATATGATGTGGAACTTAACTCGCTGAAAACAGGTATCCATGGCGATTTTACGGTAAGCACGTCCGACGAGTTATACTCCTCGCCCGCTATGCTCGACTTGTTACTGCACGCTTACGAAGAGCATTCAAAAAACAAAAAGACACTAATATTTAACAATGGCATATTTGCGTCAAAAGCGGTTTGCCATCATTTTGAAGAGGCCGGTTACGCCGTTAAACACCTGGATAATTACACCTCGGCAGCAGACCGTGCTGATATATTAAAGTGGTTTAAGAAAACTAAAGGTGCCATACTTACCTCAGTATCTATTTTAACCACCGGTTTTGACGAACCTACGGTGCAAACCATTATTTTGAACCGGGCTACTACATCGGTCACTCTGTATCACCAGATGATTGGCCGCGGCTCGAGAAAATTACCGCAAAAGAAAACTTTTACTATTATTGATTTAGGCAACAACACTGACCGCTTTGGTGAGTGGCAGTCGGCCATCGACTGGAAATCGGTTTTTGAAAGTCCTGAGGCTTATTATGAAAGTATGCACACCCAAACCAGTTACGAGGCGCATAATATACCTGCCGATTTGCGTGCGCACTTCCCCAACAGCCTGCAGGTATCTTTTGATGTACAAAAAGCCTATCAGGATGCTATAGACAGCGGCAAAAAGGCGCGGGTAGTGATGAGCGAATCGGTTAAACAACATGCCTTGATGTGTTTGGAGAATAGCCAGACCACCAGCGAAGCCTTAACACTCACTCAGGAATTAGATAAAGAAATTGAATGGCGCATTAAACAATATGCCAAATGTCTGGGCAAGGTGACTAAAAATTACACAGAGTGGTTGCGGGAAGATTATAAGAACAAGCTTAAAATTTTGATAGAACGTGCCTCGCGCCGCCGCGACGTGCAAAAAATGGCGTCCTGATAAGATAACGTCAAATTCAAGTTTTGTGACGCGTGGCTTAACTATTTCTAAAACGCGTTTTTAATAATAGTTTTGGCACATCAGGTATCATAAAAAAGGAGCCTGCCAGATAGAATCATGGAAATAGGGATAAGCACCTTTGGAGAAGTACAACCCGACGGAACAGCCGGGAATGCGGTACACGCACACGAACGTGTACAACAATTACTGGAAGAAGTTAAACTGGCTGATGAAGTTGGGCTTGACCTTTACGCTTTTGGTGAACATCATCGCCCTGACTTTGTCATCTCGGCTCCCGAAATTATGATAGCGGCTGCTGCATCAGTCACCAAGAACATCCGCCTGTCAAGCTCGGTCACCGTGTTGAGCTCGGCAGACCCGGTGCGTACATTTCAAAACTTTGCCACGGCCGATTTGATTTCGGGCGGACGGGTAGAAATGATTGCCGGACGCGGCTCGTTTATCGAGTCGTTTCCGCTGTTTGGGTATGATTTGGACGAGTACGACGACCTGTTTTCTGAAAAATTGGAGATGTTTATGCAAATTAACCGGCATGAAACGGTTACCTGGCAAGGACGTTTCCGCAGCCCTATCCGTGATCAGGGCATTTATCCGCGGCCGTTGCAGCCGGCTGTACCCGTTTGGTTGGGCGTGGGAGGTACTCCTGCATCTGCTATACGTGCAGGTAAGTTAGGGCTGCCCATGATGATTGCCATATTAGGCAGCGCACCCAAACACTTTGTTCCGTTTGTAAACACCTATCGCGAGGCGGCCCAAAAAGCAGGACACAATGTGAGTAAATTACAATTAGGAATCAGTTCGCAATTTTACGTGGCCGAACAAAACCAGCAGGCGGCTGATGAATTTTACCCATCTTATGAA
>CAXYKR010000104.1:0-3164 GCA_964277815.1 uncultured Mucilaginibacter sp.
ATAGAGTTGCCTGGGTTGGTAGTCTCTATTTTAGCCAGCACGGTGGCTTTAATATCTTTAGTTATCCGGTTTAATTTCACCATTGGGGTGTTGCCAATGGTTTCCAGTATGTTATTACTCCACATAATTAGTAGACAAAAATGAGAATATTAAATGAATAACAAACGCATTAGTTTGACAAATGATGCAGTAATGATGAAAATTAACAGCTACTTAAATTTGATTTTATACTTGATGTAGCCGGTTCTTTGTTGTGTTGGCTATCTGCCTAAAAACGCAAAAGGCATGGTGCCCGGCAAAATTGCCATGCACCATGCCTTTTATTTACAGCGGAACGGATTCTTAAAAATCAAATTTTACAAAGAATCTCACGCCTAATTTAGATACATCCGGGTTATCCAGGTAAGTGAAACGTTTTACCAAGTCAACCCTGAGAATTTTAAAGATGTTGGATATGCCCACGCTACCCTCTAAATAAGGTTTGCCGTTAAGGGTATAGGTAAGCGGCACACCGGCGCCATCAACCGGGAAAGCCGGTAAATCTGGGTGAAGTGCCGGGTTATTCTCATTACGTAAACCACCCCATAAGCCTTTAAAGTCGACAACCTCACGCCATTTTAATTCTCTAAGCAGCGGTATCTTATTAAAGAAGAAACCGTTAAAGCTATGGTCAATGTTAAAGCTGGCGTAGTGGTCGCTCACAAACTCCAGAAAGTTCATCAAGTTGTATGACTGCAATTGGAACGCGTAGCTCTGGTTAGCCCGGTGGATGTATGATAAAGCAAAAGGTACTTTACCAAACAAATTGCCACCCTCAACCGAGAAGTCGGTGTAACCCAATTGCGACAAATAAAAGCGCTTGGTAATGTTGGCAGTAATGTTTTGATAATTGTAATCGCCGCCTAACAGTCCGTTAAAACCCTGGCTGTAACGTAAGGTGTAAACCGGGTATTTATCAGGAATAGGGGTGCGGTACAGTTTACCCTGATAAAATTTTTCGTGAGGGGCGTAGCGTAATTCGGCCGATAGCTCGGTGGTATTAATGCTGTTGATGTTATTAGGCTGACCGTTAACGGTGTTGATAAAGTATAGCGAGCCAGCGGCACTCTGGTCCCACTTTTTAAACCCAAGGGCATACGAAAAGTGACTTTGGAACTCGTGCATATAATCGAGCCTGAAAATATTATTATACAACCATTTGTCGTTTTGACCACGTTTGAAGGATAGCAGGAAACTGCTTTCCTGCACAAACTGCAGTTCCTGACCAGGTATCTTAGTATCGTGTTGAAAGCTGGCACGGATGTAATGCTGCGGAAAGCGATAGATAGATTTGTTATTGAACGAGTAAGTACCACTCAAAAAATACTTCCATTTTTCATCCTTAAAACCGTAGGCGCCGTAAGTTTCAAAATAATAGCGCTGACTAAGCGCCGTGGTTGTACGGCCACCTAAACGCAATCGGAAACCTTCTACCGGGTTAAAGCTATAAAAGGTGTTTACCGGCCCCATTTCAAACGGGCCAAAGTTTTTATAGCCCGCAATAAATAGCGTCAGCAAATCCATGGTGCGTTTAAACGAGGGGATGGTTTGCAGGCTGTCTATATTTTTATAAACATCGCGTTGCGCCGTGGTAAGCGTATCCAAGCGGTTGGATTGCCAAAAGGCATCACTTTTTTCATCAGCCTTAGGCAGGGTAACTACCGACGGGCCTTCAAAAGCGGTACCGGGTTGCGGATGGT
This sequence comes from uncultured Mucilaginibacter sp., assembly GCA_964277815.1. GTDB lineage: Bacteria > Bacteroidota > Bacteroidia > Sphingobacteriales > Sphingobacteriaceae > Mucilaginibacter. Next base: position 1,740 of record CAXYKR010000104.1, read on the forward strand.
TAATCACAAAGTTTTTAATAGTTACCGTGCGCTCGCCAAATATACCGCCGCCCTTATTTTTGTTAATACCGAAATCAATCTTCAGGTCGCTGCCGCTCAGGTGGTAACGGCCGTCGCTGCTTTTTTCAAAATTGAGGGCCGCCTGCATCTGGCGTACAAAATTCAGGTTGATGTTTTTATTAACGGTAAGTACCGCATTTTCTACCGCGTAATTACCATCCAGGGTAATGTAAATGCGTCCCTCAAACAGTAAGTCGGTAGTATTGCGCGGCGTAAAGCTGAGCTCTACCAGCTTGGGGTTTTGGTCTTTGATGGTATCGGTAATAAAAAATTTGTAGAAAGTCGGGGCTCCATCGGCAATAGGACTGAGTATCTGGTTGCTCAACATCGAGATATTGTTATCATAAATATCAATATCCTGGTACATGCGGTTAAAGTAGGTGCTCAGTCCCTGGTTGTCTACAAAGTTTTCGTCGTATTTTACCTGCTTATCAGCCGTAATAATTTGCTTATGAGCGTTAGGGCTTTTGCGGTAATAGTTGTCCGAAAGCTTTTCTTCCATGTACATGGGCAGCAGGTTTTTGCCGCCAATGGCCGACGAGTCCTGCTCCTGGAACATAAACTGGTAGTTCTTGAAAATTTTGCGGTTCTTAAACTTTTCCGAAAGATTGCTGAGCGAAAAGAACATCTTTTCGTATTGCTGATATTGGGTGTAATCGTAGCTTTCGGTGCGGTTTTGGTTTTTATGCGTAATTACCTGGCGTATCAGCTCAACAGCCGGGTTGTTTTTATTGCTGTATTTCTTTTTTTTACCTGCCTTTACCACAACCGTTTGCAACTGCCGGGTATCACTGGTTAAGTTAATATCCAGCGTTTGCTCGCGGCCGGGAATAATGTTTTTAACAACGGTAACATAACCCAAATAAGTGACCCTGATTTGGGTGTAAGTACCATTGATGGTGATGCTGTATTTGCCATCATCACCGGTACGTACGCCCTGGGTGCTGCCTACTACACCGATGGTTACGTAAGGCAACACGGTTTTAGTTCTGGCTTCGCGTACAGTACCTTTTACCACTGTATTTTGTGCAAACGCCAGGGTTGAAATGGCCATGCACAAAATCAGCAGAAAGTATTTGTTTAATTTACTAATGTTCATGAGTATGAGAGAGTTCGGAGCAGCTTAATAGTCGCATCAAATATAAGTTGGTAACGAAGATGGTTTAAGGTCAAACCATCTTATGATATTATATTGACGGTTAACTAGAGTGACCATTGCGCAACCTTTTTATAAGTTGCACAATGGTTAAATTATGGCTTAAGACGGCATTATTGCTTCCATCCGCCGCCCAAAGCCTGGTACAGGTTAACGATAGACTGGAGTTCCTGCAGCCTGTCGTTAATACCGCTTAGCTGTGCGGCCAG
>CAXYKR010000105.1:0-5872 GCA_964277815.1 uncultured Mucilaginibacter sp.
AGGCCCTGTCGTCTGAGCTGGCCCCGCAAGGCGTGCGGGTATTAACCGTAGCCCCCGGCGCCACCAAAACCCCAATGATGGAAGGCTTTATCCGCGAGTTTGCCGCCTCGCAAAACTTGAGTTACGAAGACGGCTACAACGCTTTGCTCAAAGAAGTAGGTGGCATCCCGATGGGCCGCATGGCCGAGCCCGACGAGGTGGCCGCCCTGGTACACTTCCTGGTATCGCCATCAGCCCAGTACCTCACCGGTAGCATTTACGCTATCGATGGCGGTTCGCTGCAGGTAGTGTAACCCCCCAGCCAAAGCCCCCCCAGCCCCCTAAATGGGGAGCTTTTGATTAGCACTATTCAAGTGCTCGCCCTTTAGGGAGCCCGGGGACTCCGCTGCCGCAAGCCTCCTGGCTTGTGGCCCGCTGATAGATATGCTGGTTAGGTAAACGCTTCGTAAACCACAAGCTAAGAGGCTTGCGGCAGCAGGGAATATCTGAACCGGAATTTACAGGATTTCAAGAATTTATAGAATTGCCGGTCTATTGGCGGTTGTCAGAATCTGAATTTAAAGAATTTGAGAAATCGCAGGATAAAGAGCTTACTAACAGCCCCACCTAAATCCTCCCCGGGAGGGAGGACTTTAATTTTATAAGCTGATATTCCATTCTGCAAATTATCAAATTCTGTAAATTCAGATAATCTTACCGTGAAGCAATGCAAAGTCCTCCCTGCCGGGTAAATTTTAATGCGTCAATACTTCTGCTCCCCCTTCAGGGGGCTGGGGGGCTTGGGCTAGGGGGCTTCGTCAACCTCCCCAGCTTCGGCCGAAAGCCGGGCAGCATATGTTGGCTACGTGCGTGAGGAGAGGCCTTTTAGATTTTGCAGAAGCAAGGGCCTCAGCGCGGCGAAGCAACGAGCAAAATATAAGAAGCCTGTGGTGCAGCCCGACTTTGCAGGGTAATGGCTTGTGCGGCAGAGAAGCAAGCGGGAGGTGACTTGATTTTTTGGTTACTTTTGTATCAAGACAAAAGTAACATGCCTCTGCGGCATAGAGCAGACGCAGTAAGTTAGCCCTCACAAGCAATCGTTCAATCAGCACAAACATTAATGCCCTTACACAACGTTGATTAAATTTCAAGCCCACCCGTTTGCTATTCACATTTAATCCGCTGATATTTAACGCAACTAACCCAATACCTATAAACCTAAACATCGCTTACCATGAAAAACCTGATGCTGGCCGCAGCGGGGCTATTGGCCGCCGCAACTTTATCATTTACCCTGGGCCGGAGTAATCAAGCCAATATACTGAAACCGTCGTCCGCCACCGATACCGGTAACCACACGGTGCGCCTGGTGGCCGATAATCCCGAAAAGGAGATGTTAAAAGATTTGCACCTGTATTACCAGGATTCGTTTGCGCATGTGCGGATGCCGGGGATGGCGGGTAACGAGGCCGTATTTATCCTAAACACACCCACCATACTCATAAAAGCTGATGCTAAACAAACCCCGTTTTTGGTTTATCCGGGCGAAAAAGTCTTTCTCCGGTATACTAAAACCGACTCACTACAACTCTATATTCCATTCAATGAGCAGCGTACCCGCGAACTGGACTTTTTTAGGCAACTGGTGTTAAAAACCGGCAATGTGATGTATATGATGTTGGTGATGCCGTACCAAGGCAAAGTATCTACCCTGGATGCACTGCGCAACCACGAAACTACCATCAACGATGTAAAAAATGCCCGGCTGCACTTTCTGCAAGATTATGCCGCCCGGTACCCTCTGAGCCAGAGCTTTGTTGATATTGCCGCCCACGGAATCAGATGTACGGCTCTGAATGATTCGTTGCTGCTTTACTTTTATAACAAGCCTTTTTTAACCAAACAGGGCTCGTATCAAACCCTGGTTGATGCAAAAATACCTGCTCTACAGATTGTAGGGTTTACGCCCGACCCGTTTTTTGCACATCCTGCTATCGGATTGGTGTCTATGGCGCTTGGAAATGGACCAACCAACGCTGTTGCAAAAAACGCGGCGGATTTAACAAACCGGTTCAATTACATTCAAAAAAACTTTACAGGTAAAATACGCACGTTTTTATGGGCTCATACGATTTATGCGGCTACGTTTAACGGCGTGGTTATACCCAAAACTATGCTGCAAACCTTTTACACGCAAAGCGGTGATGCCGGTTACAATGCCTCTATTGCCGCCAGTGTTAAAGGGCTGGAAAGTGAAAGGGCTTACCCGCCCGGCACAAACCAGCTTATGAGCCGCGACGGCAAAACCGTGCAACCGCTCGACTGCGTGCTGGCCAAATATAAAAACAAAGTAGTGGTGCTCGATTTCTGGGCCAGTTGGTGCGCCCCCTGTCGCGGCGAAATGCCAAGCAGCCTGCTTTTACAAAAGCAATATGCCGGCAAAAACGTAGCCTTTGTAACCCTCTCTACCGATGCCAACACCAACGACTGGCAAAAAGCTGCCCGCGAGGAAGGCCTCAACCCGGCCGACAGCTACCTGCTGCTCAACTCGCAACGCGCACCGTTTACCAAACGCTACCAAATCAATTCCATCCCGCGTTACATGTTGGTAGGCAAAGACGGTAAAATCATCAATGCCAACGCGCCAAGACCCAGCGAGCCGGAATTGAAAGATTTGATTGATAAGTATTTGTAACCCCCCCAGCCCCCTAAAGGGGGAGCTTTTGATTAGCCGGGTGGAAACCATCGCTGCCGCAAGCCTCCTGGCTTGTGGCCCGCTGACAGGTCCGCTTGTTAGGTAAACACCAAGTAAACTACAAGCCAGGAGGCTTGCGGCAGCGATGGGGCTATCTTACTCCCACTTTAGGGGTCTGGGGGCTTGGGTGTGATACTTGTATTTCTGTTATATTCAACTATATTTGGATAAACTAAATCCTTAGTCATGTCGACAATAAAAAACCTGACCTTTGTTAACCACCTGTTGTTTGTTGTTTGGTTCGTATTGTTTGCCGTAGGCTGCAAGCAAAACAAGTCATCATCCGAAACATCAAAAACGGTAGCTATCAAACCGCGTAATGCCTATTTATTTGTAGATACCAGCACGCTAAATTCGGAAAGCTTCAAGGATGTCCATTTGTATTATCTTGATTCATTTGCGCATGGCCACATGCTGAGTCTTACCGGTAACGAGGTAAAACTGCCGGTGAGTGTGCCCACTATGTTAATTAACGCTGATGCTAAACAAACGCCGTTTGTAATTTATCCCGGCGATAGGGTGCATTTGCGCTACACGCATACCGACTCGTTGCAGCTGTTTATTCCGGGCAATGAGCAACGTAGCCGGGAGCTCGATTTTTTCAGGCAGTTGGTGCAAAAAACAGGCAATTTGTACCATGCATTTGTTCCGACGCCTTACCAGCGCAAGGTGGCTGATATGGATGCCATGCATACCAGCGAAACTACCATCGACCGGGTGAAGAATAACCGTCTTGATTTTTTAAAGAGTTATGCATCGCAACACAAAATGAGCGATGGCTTTATCAAACTTGCCGCTCATGGTATCAGGAGCACCGCCATTAACGATTCGTTGTTGCTGTATTTTTATAACCGCTCGTGGTTGGTACCGCAGGGTGAATACGAAAAGCTGGCCGAAGCCAAAATACCAGCGCTTCAGGCATTAGGTTACATGCCTCAGCCACTGTTTTACAAACCTTGTTTAAACGTGGTTAAGATAGCCATGGGCATACAAATTGGTGAGCCCCTTAAAGACGATACCACTTCATTAAGACGTCAGTTTAATTACATTCAGCAAAAATTTAGCGGCAACGTGCGCAACCTGTTATGGGCAAGTATGCTTTATAGCGCTGTTTTTAACGGGGCACCTGTACCCGATGGCTATTTTAAAACCTTTATTGCCCAGTGCCAAGACAAAGGTTATAACAAGCTGATCGCTAATTTGATGAAGGGCGTAGGGCAAACCCAGGCTTTTACCCCGGGCAGTAACCAACTATTAGGTGCCGATGGTAAAAATGCGCAAAGCTTTGAGGCGCTACTGGCAAAACACAAAAATAAACTCATTTTGCTCGACTTTTGGGCCAGCTGGTGCGGGCCTTGCCGCGCCGAAATGCCTGCCAGTACAAAGCTGCAGCAAGCCTACGCCGGTAAAGATATTGTTTTTGTTAATCTGTCTACCGATGGTGTTGTTAGCGATTGGCAAAAAGCCGCCCGCGAGGAAGGCCTTACTCCGGCCAACAGTTACCTGCTGCTCAACTCACACCGCGCACCGCTCACCAAACGTTATCAAATCAATTCCATCCCGCGCTACATGCTGGTAGGTAAGGATGGTAAAATCATCAATGCCAATGCACCAAGACCCAGCGAACCGGAGTTGAAAGCTTTGATTGATAGGTATTTGTAAGCATACCAGCCCAAGCCCCCCAACCCCCTGAAGGGGGAGTTTTTGATTAGCCGGGCGGTATTGCAAGTTAAAGCTTTTTGCTGCCGCAAGCCTCTTGGTTTGTGGCCCGCTGACAGTTACGCTGGTTATGTAAACGTTTCGTAAACCACAAGCCAGGAGGCTTGCGGTAGCGGAGCCCCACCTAAATCCTCCCCGGCAGGGAGGACTTTAATTTTGTAAGTCGATATTCCATTCTGCAAATCCTCAAATTCTGTAAATTCTGATTCAGATAATCTCACCCCTCAGGCTTCTAAAAGTCCTCCCCCTCCGGGGAGGATTTAGGTGGGGCTGCTCCTTCTTCTAGAGGCTAGCTACTAATCGTATTCAACGAGTGCGGTTGCATGGTCAGGGTAACCTGCTTGCCGTTGTAGCTAACCGTCAACGTTTGCGCGGTAGCCTTTAAGTTACCCGCCACAATCACAATTTTGTTTTGCGGGGTACGGAAAACGGTGACCGGCTTGCCCTCCGCACCGGCTTTTTTGATGCTTAGGATTTTGGAACCCGGACTAACAAAGTTGGTGTAATGCTTTACGGCAAAATACTCGGGGGTATAGGTGGCCGTTTTGGTTTTAGAGTCGACCCGGATGAGGGCGTTTTGCTTCCAGCCCCAGCCGCTCGAGCCGTCGTCGGCCAGGATGGCGTTCCAGAACGTGTATTCCTGGCAGCCGCCGGTCAGGTAATCGTTCATAATCTCGAAGGTGTGCTCGGCCGCTTTCCAGTCAAACGAGCCCCAGCCGCACTCGCTTTCGGTTTGCACGTAGGTATAATCAGGGTATTTGGCGCGTAAACGGGGCAAAATCTGCCGTCCTTCCCACTGAAACCCCACACCCTTAATGGTGTTTTTCATGGCCGGGTCGGTCAGTATCTGGTCTACCAAATCAAACCGGTTGGTGTTGATGGTGCCCAGGTATAAGGCTACTTCGGGGTGTTTGGCTTTCAGTGCCGGGCCCAGGTAGCGGGTGTTAAACCTGATGCTGCCTTCGGGTGTCCAGGCGCAGCCGGGGTAATTGGTGTAGCTGTAGGCCTCGTTTTGGTACATCACGGTTTTAATGGGGATGCCCTGCTGTCCGTAAGCCTCAATAAACCGGCAAAAGTAATCGGCATAGGTTTTTAGGTAACGCTCGTCCTGAATCAGGAAATCGTTCACCGTTACCTGTTTCGGGAAAACCGATTCGTTCACCTCCTTACGGCCCTCAAACAACGCAATATCCGATTTGGGCGACAGCGTGTTCAGTCCCGGACTGCTTTTAACCGCATAGCTATGGTTAATCTTCATCCACGACGGCGGCGACCATGGCGACAACCAGAACGTCATCGACGGGTTGATTTTTTGTGCTTCTTTAATAAACGGAATCAAATGCTCCTTGTCGCGGTCGATGTTAAAATATTTGAGCTCAAAATCGCCGTCCACCTCATCGCAACTGTACCAGTTTAAGG
>CAXYKR010000106.1:0-9081 GCA_964277815.1 uncultured Mucilaginibacter sp.
CCAGCAAACTGGCTAACGAAGTAAATAAGCAAACCGGCGAACCTGCTGCATCATTACAGAAGTATTCGCAAAACAGTCGCCGCATTTACGAAGTCACCAATCATGTGTTTTTAGAGCAATCGTTGCACCGCTTAAAAACTTATTTAAGCTTGGATACGGTGAAATCAATATTACGTTTTTTCCAGATTGATGCTTTCAGGAGCATGAACAAGGCTAACGAAAGCTTTTTTGGGGATAAGCGACTGGTGCAGTTTTTTAACCGTTATGCTACTTACAACGGCTCCAATCCTTACCAGGCACCGGCTACATTAAATGTTATACCTCACCTGGAGCAGCATTTTGGCGCTTACTTTCCGGAGGGCGGCATGTACAGCATCACTCAAAGCCTGGTTAAATTAGCCCAGGATTTAGGGGTGAAGTTCAACTTTGGACAAGTGGTTGAAGAGATTGTGCTCGAAAAGCGCAAAGCTGCGGGTATAAAGGTTGCTGGCAATTTTAAAGCTGCGGATGTGGTAATCTCCAACATGGATGTTTGGTTCACCTATCGCAAGCTGTTAAGCAATCATCCCCATCTTTTCCCCGAAAAAATATTAAACCAGGAGCGCAGCAGTTCGGCTTTAATTTTTTATTGGGGTATCCGTAAGCAATTTGCTGAACTGGATTTGCACAATATATTTTTTAGTGCCGATTACGAGGCAGAGTTTAATGCCATCTGGAAACAGAAAACCATCTATCACGACCCAACGGTGTACCTTAATATCAGTTCTAAATACGAAACCAGCGACGCACCTTCCGGCTGCGAAAACTGGTTTGTAATGATTAATGTACCGGCTAACAGCGGGCAGAATTGGGAAAGGCTGATTGCCGATGCCCGGCGTAACATTATCAAAAAGCTGTCCCAACAGTTGGGGCAGGATATTGCCCCATTGATTGTTAATGAAAGTATTTTAGACCCACTAAGTATTGAAAGCCGTACATCGTCTTACCAGGGCTCACTGTATGGTACCAGTTCAAACAGTCAGTTTGCCGCATTTTTGCGCCATGCTAACCGGTCGGCTAAAATCAAGAACCTGTATTTTTGCGGGGGTAGCGTGCATCCGGGTGGCGGCATACCACTTGCTCTTTTATCGGCTAAAATTGTAAGCGATTGGGTTTGATGAATTGTTGTCTGACCAATGGGCTGTTCTTATCCGCCATCCTTTATCGGTCAAATGAGCCAAACCAGTAAAGTAACCTGCTCTGAAGATTTTACGACCGGTATTCAAGGTAGTGCTATCCGTATAGCCAGCCTCAACATGAGCAAATTCATTATTGATCAGTTCTACCTTGATTTGTTTCCATCTAAGTGAAAATTTCACAACGGATGTTGCCCATTTTTGCTCAATTACTTGTTCTGCTGTTTTATAATTCGGAAAAACTAGCTGTCCGTTCGTGATCATCGAAAATTGAGGCGAGTGCTCAAAGTAACCTATAAATGCATATGGACCTTCAGCTCTAACGTCATAGGCCATGTTTTGCATCGTAGACTCAACCATGGTTTTTGCCGATTGCAAATTTTCTTGCTTCTTTTCTTGCGGAGGCGGTTGGCAGCCAAGCAATACACTAATAATTACTGCCAATACAAGGCCTGTTTGATGACGATATTGCTTAAAGTTCATGACGTGCTGTTTAGGTAATTGTTGGGTTTAACTTTCTGTAGTTTAGAAAGTTTGTGAAAAGGTACGGAGGATTTTTGTTAAAAAGAAAACCTCTGTAAGCAGGTTTTAAATAAAAAGTCGGGCGCAATCATTAATATTGCCGGTTGATGGCTTTTTTACAACTACCCGAATTAGGACAAATACATTACCACGAATACGGCACCGGCACTAAGCCTATGCTGGCCTTTCACGGTTATGGCATGACTGGTCGGCAATTTGAGGTGTTGCAAAAATCAGTACTCAGCAAATACCGGGTGTACAGCTTTGACCATTTTTTTCATGGGCAAACCCAGTTAAGCAACTGGACCGAGCAACAGATACTATCCGGGATGCCCAGGGAATTGATGCGAGCCTATTTGCAAGCCTGGTTTAGCCAGCATGGCGGTCCGCAACGCATTAGCCTGATGGGCTATTCAATTGGCGCCAACCTGGCCTTGGTATTGATTGAAGAATTTGCCGAGTGGATTGACGAGATTATCCTGATGGCACCTGATGGGCTATCGGTTTACAAAGGCTTTAAATTTTTAATGCATAATCCGGCAGGTAAATATCTTTTTAAAACCGTTACCAAAAGTAAATGGCTGGCACCGGGCGTGTTAAAAGGCTTAAAACGGGTAAAGTTCATCGACGAAAGCCTGTACAAGATAGCTTACAGCGAAATGGACACGCCGCAAAAGCGGCAGGATGTGTATTACACTTTAAACCACATCAAACAGTTGCAGCCCGATGTAGTTAAAATAACCGGTTTAATTAATCAGTACAAAATTAAGTGCCACCTTGTATTCGGTAAATTTGATATGCTGTTCCCGGTAAGCTCGGCCGCTAATTTTATAAACAGGCTTAATCATCCGCAGGTGCACGAGGTGCCGCAAGGGCACTGGCTGGTTACGCCGCAATTAGACGAATATTTGGTAAACTGCAACCTATGATACCTGCGCGCCGCAACGATTTATTTAGTAACTGGTTTGCCAAATACATGCGCTACCGTATGCGCAAGGCATTTAACCGCATTGTGGTTACTCCTTTTGAGCCAAAACCAGGGCATTCGGTACTATTGCTATGCAATCATTTTAGTTGGTGGGACGGTTTTTTTGGCAATTATTTAGCTTATTGGCATCTGAAGCGTAAGCTTTATATTATGATGCAGCACGACCACCTCGAAAAGCGGATGCTATTTAATTTGTTCGGTGGTTTCTCGATTGAAAAGGGAACACGGGAGATGTTAAAATCTTTACACTATGCTGCTGATTTGTTGAATACGCCCGAAAATTTAGTGGTGGTATTTCCGCAAGGGGAGCTAATTTCTAACCATGCAACGAGCATAGGCATCGAAAAGGGGATTGAGCGTTTAATAAAACATATTAAAGGCCCCTGCCAAATTGTATATTCCTGTACGCTGATTGATTATTTTGAAAGTTTAAGGCCATCGGCTTTTATCCATTTGTTTGATTGCGGCGTAGCCGGCGAAAAGCCTTTCGAACAACTGGTACAGCATATCAATCACTGCCATCAGCAAGCGCTAAGCAATCAAATTCATGTTGACCATTAACGGCATGTTTTAGCTGGCCATACAATGGTATTCATAACTTTTAATACGGTTTAGTTTTTCTTTGAGTACACCTCTTGCACGGTGCAAGGTGGTGCGCGATACCAACTCAGTGATGCCCAGTGTTTCGCCAATTTCCTGGTGCGAATAGCCTTCGATAGCATACAGGTTAAACACATTGCGATAGTTACTTGGTAATTCGCTAATCATATTCAACAGTTCTTTAGCTTCCAGGCCTTGTTCGGTATAGCTCATATTTACGGTTATACCCTCCGGCAGGGCATCTGTTAACAGCAATGGCTTTGATTTACGGAAGCGGGAGATGGCGGTGTGAACCATAATGCGGCGAATCCATCCTTCCAGGCTGCCTTCGTTGCGATATTTGTGCATCGAGGTGAAAACTTTGATAAAACCTTCCTGCATAATGTCTTCAGCCTCATCGCGGTCGGTAGCGTAGCGCATACAAGCGGCCAGCATGCGGGCAGCTAAAACTTTATATAATGATTCTTGTGATTTGCGGTCTTGCTGCAAGCATCCTTCCCATATCCTGTTCAAGCTGTTCTCGGTAATCATGGCTTTATATTATAAGTTAGTAAGCTTATGCCAACTTTGGCACCACGTTTTTAAGTAGCTGATAATTAGGGTAATATATGTTTGCGGGCGTGTGCAAGTGTTCGTTACCGAACATTCAACGTACAGGGCCGAACATTTTAACGCCTCCACAACATTGTTTATCTTTGCACCATCCGGGATAAAAACCCGGCTTAAGATTATGATGAAAGAGATTGAGATTGTGTGCCTGCCCGAGGAACACGAGAATGAAGATGCCCTAAAGGCGACTGCTGCCCAACAGCTTAAACTTCCGCTTAAACGCATTCAGACCATAAAAATTCGTAAACGTTCTATCGATGCCCGTGGGCGCAAGGTAGTTTACCGCATGCATCTGCAGGTATTTGTTGATGAGCCTGCACCTCCGGTTAGTTTTAATATTGATTATCCCAACGTCAAAGACAAAAAGCCCATCATTATTGTAGGTGCTGGTCCGGCCGGGATATTTGCAGCTTTGCAGTGTGTTTTATTGGGTTTTAAACCAATCATTATTGAGCGAGGTAAAGATGTAAAACAACGCCGCCGCGATTTAGCCAACATTAATAAGCAGGGATTGGTAAATCCTGAATCGAATTATTGTTTTGGCGAGGGTGGGGCTGGTACATACTCTGATGGTAAGCTATATACCCGGTCTACCAAGCGCGGTGATGTTAACCAGGTATTGCAAATGTTTGTGACACATGGGGCCGACGAAGATATTTTGGTAGATGCCCGTCCGCACATCGGTACAAATAAATTGCCACAAATCATCACAGCAATGCGCGAAACCATTTTAAATGCAGGCGGAGAAATACTTTTTGATACCAAGGTAACTGAATTAAATATCAGCTTCGGTAAAATCACCGGCGTTAAAACGGCCTCCGGCGAAACGATAAATGGCGCCGCTGCCATTTTAGCCACCGGCCATTCGGCTCGTGATGTGTTTGAAATGCTGCATCGCCAAAATATTTTAATTGAAGCCAAGCCTTTTGCTTTAGGGGTACGCATTGAGCATCCACAGCATATTATAGATAAAGCGCAGTATCATTGCGATATACGTGGCCCTTACCTGCCGCCATCTTATTACAGTTTGGTGGAGCAGGTAGACGACCGCGGGGTATTTTCTTTCTGTATGTGCCCGGGCGGAATCATTGCCCCTTGCTCAACCGAACCCGGCGAAATTGTAGTAAACGGCTGGAGCCCCTCTAAACGTAATAATCCGTTTGCCAACTCTGGTACCGTAGTGCAAATTAACCTGGAAGACGTGGCCGGTGATGACAGCGACCCGTTTAAGCTTCTGAAGTTTCAACAACAGGTAGAACAATTGGCATTTGCCGCCGGCGGTGGTAACCTGGTTGCACCGGGTCAGCGTATGGTTGATTTTGTGGAAGGGCGGCTTTCGGCAGATATCCCTAAAAATTCGTATTTGCCGGGTGTTGCCAGTGCTGATTTAAAAGAGGTGCTACCCCATTGGATACATAAGCGATTGCAAAAGGCTTTACCCGCTTTCGGTCGTAAAATGAAAGGTTATTATACCAATGAGGCTTTATTGGTGGGCGTTGAGTCGCGTACATCATCGCCGGTAAAAGTGCCCCGCGATCGGGAAACCTTGCAGCATCCGCAAATACAGGGTTTGTATCCCTGTGGTGAGGGGGCCGGTTATGCCGGTGGCATTATCTCGGCCGCTATAGATGGAATTAATTGCGCTGTAGCTGCTACCAAAACAATGGCTTAAACGCTGCTCAAAACATCAAATGCCAGTTGCGAAAAGTAGGGCAAAGTTGTCAGGAGTTTGTATGCCTGCTTTTTGCAACCGGCATATAGTAGTCTAAAACTACTGTACATTTTTATCAGTCTCAGTTTTAGAATCATTTTCCGTCCAGTCGGCACGGCCCCAGCGACCACGTTTGCGGCACATGCGGTCGCTAAACTGCTCTTTAAAACGTGCGCGTTCTTCGGGGCTCATCTGCTCTAACCTTTCGGCCATTTTAGCACGCATCCCAAATCCTCCCCGACCAAATCCTCCCGGCTTGCCAAATCCAAACAGAATTTTGCACAACACAAATAAACCCATGGCTTGCCAAAAAGTAATGGTCCGCACCTGCAATATATCCGGTAACAGGTTATTCCAAAGCTGCATCACGATAAAACTAATCAGCGATAAAAATGCTGCAGCCATTAAAGGGATAAACACAAACCGTCCCTTATAAAATATTTTTTTCATGTTTTAATTCGTTAAAAATCATTCATATCATCATACAATTGTTTGAGTCTTTTGCGCAAATGCAGCACGGCATAACGCTTGCGCGATACCAGCGTTTGTACCTTAACCCCGGTTTCTTCAGCAATTTCATCAAAGGTTTTATGCTCCAGTTCCTGCCAGATAAACACCTGCTTTTGTTCAGCCGGTAATTCGTCTAAGGCGGTAAAAAGTTCTTCCCAGAATAAATTGCGTATGTATTCGCTCTCCGGTGTTTGGCTTTCGCTCATGAGCATATCCATCCAGCCCGAGTCTGTTTCGCCTTCGCTGTCATTATCTTCGGGCAACAAATCGTCTAATAACCACTCGGTACGCTTGCGGTACTTGTCGGTAATTTTATTGCGCGCTACACGGTAAAGCCAGGCGCCGGTTTGCTCAATAGGGTCGGCATTAACTACTGTGCTCAACTGGTACCAAACATCCTGCAGTATGTCTTCGGCATCAGCATCGTTTTTTACCCGCCGCCTGATAAACAACAGCAAGCTCTTGCCATAATCTTTAATAGCTTGCAGGGTTAAGTTTCTTTTATTATCGGGCATTAAGGCGGTAACCAATGTATAATGTTTTGTTATTATGGCAGACGAACAACCCGGCAAAACATTTTAAATAAAATTAAATTTTTATAACGCTTTTGTAAAAGGATATTCAGTCATAGTTTATCTGCTGCCAATAAAGGCTTGTGGTATTATAATTGCCAACTATATGATATGACCGTGTCAGAACAACTCCAGCAACAATTAGAAAATACTTTTGTAGGTAAGCCCTGGTATGGGCTGCCTATTAATACGCTGATAGCCGAATGTAACTGGATAGCCGCATTTGCCATGCCACCGGGCGCGGTACACTCTATCGCCCATTTAATATTGCACATGACCGCATGGACTGAAGAGGTGACCAGCCGGCTGAACGGTAACACTGCATCTGAGCCTGCAAGGGGCGACTGGCCTGAGCCGGGTGAGGCATCCGAACAACAATGGAATGCATTGGTTACTGATTTAGATGAGGCTAACAGTAATTTAGTTAAAGCGTTGCAGACTTTTCCTGATGATAAATGGAATGATTTGATTGATGACACACGCGGAGCTTTTGAGCCTAAGCCTACTTACCAGGAGATGGTTAAAGGCTTAATTGAACATCAAATTTATCATGCCGGTCAAATAGTCTTATTAAATCGAATAAATCATGTTAGTTAGAGAAAAGAAAACTTTGATACTGGGCGCAACGCCCGACAGTAGCCGTTATGCCTATTTGGCTGCTAATCGCCTGGTGCGTACCGGGCATCCTATCGTCAATGTGGGTATCAAAAAAGGTGAAGTTGCAGGCGTGCCTATTGAAAAGCCTGAAGAAGTACATGATGATATTGATACCATCACTTTATATGTAGGTCCGCAAAACCAACCACCTTTGTACGACTATATCCTGGCCACTCATCCCAAGCGTATCATATTTAACCCGGGTACCGAAAATGCAGAACTACGCCGTTTAGCTAACGAGCGCGGCATTGAAACCCTGTCAGCTTGTACATTGGTGATGTTGAGTACGGGGGAGTATTAGAGCCAGCCCCCCCAGCCCCCTAAAGGGGGAGTTTTAAAAGGCACGATGGCTTGTATTTTTATTCTTGCGTCTTAGGTGCTCCCCCTTTAGGGGGCTGCGGGGCTCGGGACTTGAGCTAAAATCCTTATCTCCTTAGGGTAATAGTTGTTAATGCGGTTGGTTAATAATTTGGCCCAGCCTAAGGCATACCCTTGGTAGGTCATTAGGCTCCAGCCTTTTTCTTTAATGTCGAGGTCTTCGATATTGTCTTTACGCAGATAAGCAATAGCTTGGTCATAAGTAAGTTCCGTTTGTAGAAATGCGTCTTTGCTGACGATGAGGCTCAAGGCCAGTTCGTGGTCAGGAATTAATTCTTTACCAGCCAACTTGCCTAAACGTACGCCCGATTTTTTGATGTATAAATATTGCTGTAATGTTTCGAGACTTTCGCGGTGTTGCTTACCGATAGCCAGCCAGTCATCGTTCAACTTAAAAAAGTACTGTTCTGCCGGTTGACTGATGTATGGTTTCAGTAAATCAATCTCTTTATAATTGGGCTTGCTTTGATTTTTTGACTTGAAGTTTGGTGACTCTCCGGTATTCTCCTTTTTACGCAAGCAAGCTGCAAATAAACCTTCGCCTTTTACTTTGTCCGGGTAAAAACGGTATCCCCAGGCTTTGTGTTGTGCTGATTTGCTTTCCACAATATTCCACGATGATTCAATTGGGATTTGTATACTCTCAAAATCAAACTCAGTGCAAAGCCAGTCGAGTATAGCCTCATCTTCTTCATATGAATAGGAACAGGTGGAATATATTAAATAGCCATCCTCGGTTAAGGCCGGATATACATCCGCCAAAATACGTTCCTGTCGCTGCTGGCAAAGTTCCACATTGGCTTCCGACCACTCCTCCATAGCCGCCGGGTCTTTACGAAACATGCCCGAACCCGAGCATGGTGCATCAACCACAATAATATCGAAAAAGCTTTTGAGCCGGGCAAACGATTTAGGGTCGTTGTTAGTGACAATTACATTAGAATTTCCCCAACGATTCAAGTTGTCGGTCAGGATAGGTACCCGTGTTTTAATGATTTCGTTGGATACCAATAAATCATCACTACTAATGGCCGAACTGATTAACGTGCTTTTTCCGCCCGGCGCGGCACAAAGGTCCAACACTTTTACTGGTCCATTATCAAAATTATATACAGTGCGCAGGATGTGGTCAATAAACATGGATGACGCTTCCTGTACATAATAAGTCCCCGCATGAAACAGTGGATCGAACGTAAACGACGGCCGGCTTTGCAGATAAACCGCATCGCGGCACCAGGGCACCGGTTGAGTGTTGGCTAATTGCACCCGGCTTTGATGAGCAAACGTTTACTACGGTTCATCAAAATGCAGAGGCACCTACTTCGGTGCGAATCAATCCTAATAAGCCGGTGCAATTAG
>CAXYKR010000107.1:0-4736 GCA_964277815.1 uncultured Mucilaginibacter sp.
GGTTTTCCGCGGCAGTTGGGGCAGCATACGGGAGGCTTTGTGATTACGGCCGGCAAGCTATCCGACATCTGCCCCGTGATGAATGCCCGCATGGAAAACCGCACCCAACTGGAGTGGAACAAAGATGACCTGGAAGACCTGAAAATACTCAAAGTAGACGTGCTGGGCCTGGGTATGCTCACCATGATACGCAAAGCGTTCGACCTGGTGCTCAAACATAAAGGCGAAAAACTCACCTTAGCCGGTATACCGCAAGACGAAAAGCAAGTGTATGATATGATTTGCAGGGCCGATACCATCGGTGTTTTCCAGATTGAAAGCCGGGCACAAATGAGCATGCTACCCCGTTTGAAGCCACGTGTATTTTATGATTTAGTAATTGAGGTTGCTATTGTAAGACCGGGACCAATTCAGGGCGACATGGTACACCCTTATTTGCGAAGACGCGATAAGGAAGAAGATGAAGATTATCCTAAAGATGAATTAAGAGAAATACTAAGTCGAACAAAAGGTGTTCCCCTGTTTCAGGAACAAGCGATGGAAATAGCCATTGTAGCAGCAGGCTTTACACCGGCCGAAGCCGACCAACTACGTCGCAGCATGGCTACGTTTAAAGCTAAAGGTATGGTAAGTGACTTTCAAAGAAAACTTATTGATGGTATGGTAGCCAATGAATACAAGGAAGATTTTGCCAAGCGTATTTTCAGGCAGTTGGAAGGCTTTGGCAGTTACGGTTTCCCGGAAAGCCACGCTGCTTCGTTTGCCTTGCTGGTGTATGTCTCGGCTTGGTTAAAGTTTAATCATCCCGATGCTTTTTGTGCAGCGTTGCTGAACAGTCAGCCGATGGGCTTTTACCAGCCTGCACAAATTGTACGCGATGCGCAGGAACATCATGTTAAGGTATTGCCGGTTGACGTTAACTATTCTGAATGGGACAATACCATGGAAGACAAAGTTGGCGAGTATAACGCCGTGCGTTTGGGTTTCAGGCAGGTTAAAGGCCTGCGCGAACCGGATATGCAAATTTTGGTAGCTATGCGCGGTAAAGGCTATTGGCGCATCGAAGATTTACGCAGAGCAGGCGTTCCGGAAAAGGCTCTGGAAATCTTGTCGGCCGCAGATGCTTTCCGTTCTTTAGGCGCTAATCGCCGTCAGGCTTTGTGGGAGGTATCGGCATTGAAAGATTTGCCTACCGGCATATTTGCCGAACAACTTCCCGAAACCAGTTTGGAGATACCAGTATACCTACCCCAAATTACCGAGGGCGAGCACGTGGTACAAGACTACGCCCTGACCGGCTTATCCTTAAAAAACCACCCGGTAGCGCTGGTACGACAACAGTTACGTCGTTTAAAAAACATTACGGCGGCTGAGTTTGAGCACAAACACGATGGCGATGTGGTAAGCGTAGCCGGACTGATTACCGTTAGACAACGGCCCGGAACCGCCAAAGGCATTTTGTTTATGACGTTAGAAGACGAAACCGGTTCGGCCAACCTGGTAGTATGGGAAAAACTGTTTGACCAGTACCGCAAAGAAATCATACAATCGCGCTTACTGATGGTTACCGGCAAGCTGCAAAAGGCCAATAATGTAACCCATTTGGTGGTATATCAATGTTTCAATTTAACCGGCTTACTTAACATTCTAAGTACGCCTGACCACAACAATTCAACCTTATTTACCCCTGCCCGCGGCGATGAAACCACGGCACCGGTAACCGACAGCCGGCAGATATTTCACAAAGGCCGGAATTTCAGGTAAGGATAATGTTAAATTTGCCGCCACGAATGACTATCTCTAACCCGGCCATGCAAATGGCTACCGATTACCTTACATCTACCAATACTATCGTTTTCCTGACCGGTAAAGCCGGCACGGGCAAAACCACTTTTTTGCAAAATTTAAGGCAATCGTCTGCCAAAAAACTGGCCGTAGTTGCCCCTACGGGTGTGGCTGCCATCAACGCCGGCGGCATGACCATTCATTCGTTTTTCCAGCTTTCGTTTGCGCCGGTTATTCCCTCCGGTAACGGGCGACCCGAGCTGCATTTTAATCAGGAAAAGAAAGATTTACTGGCCAGCCTGGAATTGCTGGTTATCGACGAAATCAGCATGGTACGGCCCGACGTGCTCGACCAGATTGATTTGATTTTGCGTAATATCAAAGGTTCCTCTCATCCATTTGGCGGCGTACAGGTATTGCTCATCGGCGACTTATCGCAGTTAAGTCCTATTATTCGTGATGATGAGTGGGCAATGCTCCGGTCTTACTATACTACTCCCTATTTTTTTAGTAGTATGGTGATGCAAAAAGCCAGGTATGTATGTATCGAGCTTAATCATGTGTTCCGGCAAAAAGAACAAGCCTTTGTAGATATCTTGAACGAGGTGCGTAATCAAACCATCAGTCAGGCCAGCCTCGATTTGTTGAACGCACAGTATCAGCCCGATTTCAAGCCTGATGCCAACGACCCATATATCACACTAACCACGCACAATAGCATAGCCCAACAGGTAAACAGCGAACGGTTAGAAGCTTTAGAAGGACAGGAAGTTGAGTTTACAGCCAACGTCCGTGGCGATTTTCCGAAGGATGCCTACCCCACCGATACCAGCTTGAAACTGAAGGTAGGCGCCCAGGTGATGTTTGTAAAAAACGACGGCTCGGCCGAAAAGCTTTTTTATAACGGCAAAATCGGGACAGTAGACCGTATAGAAGGCAAAACCGTTTATGTAAAATGCGGTAACGATAGTCAGGAAATTGCGGTTGAAGCCGTAGAATGGAGCAACATTAAATACGAACTGGACGGCGAAGCAATTAACGAAACCAATGCCGGCAGCTTTGCCCAGGTTCCTTTAAAATTAGCCTGGGCTATCACTATTCATAAAAGTCAGGGTCTTACATTCGATAAGGCTATTATTGATGTTTCTGAATCTTTTGCGCACGGGCAGGTTTATGTGGCCCTGAGTCGTTGCCGGAGTTTACAGGGCATGGTACTGCGTAACCCTATTGCCGCCCGCAACATCATCGGCGACCCGGCAGTTACCCGTTACCGTGATGCATCCGTAGGTTTAACGCCCGACCAAGACAGGCTCCTGGCCGACCAGCACTTATACGAACGTTTTCTGCTATCAGAGCTGTTTAACTTTAATCCGCTTCGCACCCGGCTCCATGATTTTAAGGACCTAATACCCGACCAGGAAAAAGATATTTTTGCCGTGGCAGAAAAGTTTGCCAAGCAACTTAAACCGGAAAAAAGCATGCAGGCGGCTGCATATTTTAAAGAAAAACTGGTACTGCTTACCGAAACGCTGCACCAAAACCTGCCCTCATTTATAGGCAAAGCCAAAGACGTTGCCCACAAAGCCGACCGGCTCATTCATTGGCTAATGAACCGTATACACCTGTTGCAGCATTTTGCAGAACATCCTTTTACAGCTGCAGAATACCTGACTGTTACTAAGCAGACTTTAGCGGCCAACGAAAAATCGTACGTAAAGGCATTGAATGCTAAACCTAACGAGAAGCTCTACCAAACACTGCTTACTTGGCGCGAAGAAACTGCTCTGCAAGAAAAGATTATGCCCAACATGATTTTCTCCGAAAATACCATAGCAGCCATTGCCGAAAAACTCCCGGCCACCCTCAAAGCCTTGGGCAGTATTAAAGGCGTTGGCGTACAAAAAGCCTCTAAATATGGTTCCGCTATTATACCGCTCATTCGTAATTATCAGCAGGATTTGCAGGGAACCAGCGTCGAACAGGTGAGTTTGTTTTAATTGAAGATTGGCTATTCATATAGTGCTTTAAACATAATCTCCCCCCGGCTTTCACTCCTTTGTTAAGTCCAGCGCGGCGTATTTAAGCATGTTGGTATAACAAAATAGTGGTTTAGGATAATCTTTTTATGGGCGACTGATTGGTAATGTACTTTCGAAGAGTTGACTTAACCCATATGAATACCAAACTATTGCCCTTAATTAAACCTGTTCTCCTGGCCCTGATGCTGCTGCTGGGCTACACGCAAACTACCCTGGCACAAACCATTGATATTACGCCATGTACACGCTATTTTGAACTGACTGACCGATTACGTAAAGGCGATAGCCTGAGCAAAGAGGCTTGGCATACCTTTTTACAGGATAAAGCCATACAAACTTATATGGCCGACCAGGGCGTTAATGATGCCTATTACGAGTCGTACCGCAAAAGCATGCAGGTGGTTTATATGCCGCAAAAAGACTCTATCCTGCGCCGCAGGTTAAAAGATTCGACCAGCTACTGGCTTACCTACATGATTTACCAGTACAAGAAGAATGAGCCAGGTATGAAAGCTTATTTAAGTAAAATAACATCTAATCCTGCCGCTTATTTTGATGCGTCTTACCGTTATGCCTATACCGCCTTACCTAAGCGGGCTCATAGCAAACTGCCCGATTACCGGTTTTCTATCATCCCTATCCACAATGATGCACACGCGCAGGACCATTGGATTATTTACACTTTGCTGTGTGCATATTTTAACGATAGTAACCGCCTGGGTGCCCTGGGTGGGCACGAACTGCATCATGCCTTACGCCCACAACCCGATTTTAAGTTAGCCCACCAGGACGAAAGCGCAGCAACCGTTATGTACGTCATCATGAATGAGGGTACCGCAGATATGGTAGACAAAAAATACATGACCGATACCGCTAAAACACTGCTTAGCTCACAGCGCTATTTTCAGGAGT
>CAXYKR010000108.1:0-15281 GCA_964277815.1 uncultured Mucilaginibacter sp.
TGTATAAAGATGGCCGCGAAACCTATGACAATGTGCAGGTAGTGGTACGCTATGGTGACGAAGGCATGGTAGGCAACTTTGGCGCTACCTGCGGCAATGCCCGCGATGGATATCTGTTTAAAATTAAGGGTACTAAAGGTACCGTGTCTTTATTAACCGACCAGGGCATGTTTTATGCCGAAAAAGATTTACTCAAAGAACGCGGCGTGGTAGATGGCGTAACCGGTGCCACCAAAATTACCTGGGATAAAGAAGGCGGTGTCTCTATATTGCCCGAACGCACCAAAGACGGCACCTGGTATGCCCTCAAAGATTTTTACGAAAAAGTAGCAACCAACACGCAGCCCGACTCGAACATTTACACCGGCGCCAAAACCGCCATTTGTGTGCATTTAGCTAACCAGGCACTGTACAGCACCCAACCCACTTACTGGAAACAGGAATATTCGAATCTTAAAGCCTGATGCAAGCGGTTATCAATCGGGGAACAATAGTATTTTTCAAAAATGATATTTTCGATAATATTATTTACTTTTCCAAAAGTTTGAGCAACCCGGCCTATCACCATAGCTATTGCTCAGCTCCCCAATTGGTGACGTATGACCAATATAAACCGCCATTGTAAAAGTAAACCGGTAACTGCATGACACGGACGATATTTCAATATGACATATCGCCTGAACTTGCTATGTTTCCGCATTTGCAGGAAATAGGGCTGATTAAGAATACCACCATTAGGCTCAATTCTTTTTTACAAGAATGCTCTGAGGGCATTGGTTTACGTTTGGTAACCGAGGGTAAATTTGACTGGCTGATTGACGGAAAACTTTACGTGGTTTACCCCGGCGATTTGGTGCTGCTATTGCCCGGTCAAACCATTGCCGGTGAGAACGACATTTTAAATATCGGGGCGTTTTATTCGGTCAAAATTGCCGTGCAAGACCAATGCCGGGTGTTACTGGGTAAATGGAGTATGCTCAACCATAAAGAAAAACTATCAGTTAACCAGATACTAACGCACAACAGGCAAACGCCAGTGGTAAGTTTAAAAGAGGCACAAACCCTGATACAGGCACTTTTAAATGAGCTAAAAAGTGAAGAAGTTGGCCGGCAAAGTATGGTCAACCACTTAATCGACCAGCTTTTTGTTTACACCTGCAGGCAACTGGTACGCCAGAGTAATCTGAGGCGAGACTTTCCGCAAACGTTTTTTAATCTCGAACAAATATTGCGTAAAGACCTGGCCCATCAGTGGACAGTGGAGGAAATGGCCGTGCTTACTGGCATGGGCACTACCGTGTTTACCGAAAAAGTGAAGTCGTTTTCGGGCTTTTCGCCCATCAACTATTTAATCAATATACGTATCTCCGAAGCCATTAAAATGCTTAAACGCGGAGAAGCCAACGTGACTACCATTGCGCATGCTACCGGCTTTTATTCGTCGCAGCACTTTGCTACCACTTTTAAAAAATTAACCGGTTACACGCCGAGCGAGTATCGTAAAAACAATCTGTTTAAGTAAAGCATCATCAACTATTATGAACTGCATTATCACCATTGAGCTGGGAACCAACGCTGTACGTGTGTTTGCCTTTGATTTTCAGGGAAAGGTTATCGGCTTTCAGAAAGGCACGTACCCCACCTTTCATGACGAGCCCGACCATAGCGAGCAAGACCCTGAGCAGATGTTTATTACGATGCTTTATGTGCTTAAACGGCTGCTCAATGAGGTGGTATATCCTAAAAAATATGGGGTGAGTTGCATCTGCTTCAGTTCGTCGATGCATAGTTTACTGGCGGTTGACGAGGGCGGTGTACCCTTGGGCAATGCCATTACCTGGGCCGATAACCGCGGCAAAAAAGAGGCCGGCTCGTTAAAAGGTACCCAACTTGGCGATGCCATTTACCAGGCTACCGGTACGCCTATCCACCCGATGTCGCCTTTGGTAAAAATAGCCTGGATGCGCAATCATGACCCCGAAAAATTTAGCCAAACACGAAAGTTTTTGTCCATCAAAAGTTATGTAGTACAGCAGCTTACCGGTATTTGTATCATCGACCATAGTATTGCATCTGCTACTGGGTTAATGAATATCCATACCTTAAACTGGGATGCATCGGCGCTGGAGTTTGCAGGCATCAGCGCTGATAAACTGCCCGACCTGGTGCCGGTCACTTATTCAGATATCCGTTTAAAACGCGAGTATCAAAAATCTTTACGGTTGTCAGATTCGGTTAAAATACTCATTGGTTCGAGCGATGGATGTTTGGCCACGCTGGGTGCCGGGGTGTGGGAACAAGGCCGCGCCACCATCACCATTGAAGATAGCGGGGCATTTAGGGTAATTGGCGATAAAATAATTGAAGACCCGGCGCAGCGCCTGTTTAACTACCGGCTTACCGACCGCTTAATTGTTTCGGGCGGGCCTACTAATAACGGAGGGGTAATTTTTGAGTGGTTTGCCAACCAGTTTGGCGATGCAAGTATGGGCTATGACTTGGATAAGACCATCCGCGAGATGGTGAAAGAGGCATCAACGGCGGCTGCCGGTTCGGATGGCTTACTCTTTTTGCCCTATCTTTTAGGTGAGAGAGCACCTATTTGGAACGCCAATGCACGCGGCTGTTATTTCGGCCTGCACATCAGGCACGAGCGTAAACATATCATCAGGGCTACTATTGAGGGTATTTTGTTCGAAATGCTGAGCATCGGCAAAACGCTTGAAAATTACCGCGAAATCTGTAGTCTTTCGATTAACGGCAGTTTTGCTTCCATACCGTTTTGCACACAAATGATAGCCGATATGTTTAATCGCCCGGTTAATACGCTGAGCCATGGCGATAGTATAGGAGTAGGCGCATTTTTGTTGAGCGCTACCGAGTTGGGTATTTTCCCCGACCTGGAGCAGGCCTCAAAAGTGGTGCAGATGCATGAAACCTTTTTGCCCGACCCCAAGGCGCACCAGGTTTACCGGCAATACTTCGAAATTTTTGAGAGCCTGATTGCTAAGTTAGGTGATGAGTTTGACCAATTGGCGGTGTTGCAGGGTAAGTAGTTGATGTTAATGCAAGATACTGACAAGGAGTTGGTTATGTTTTTTTTGATTTATAAAAGGTAGCGTCTACAATCAAAGCATCGCTTAATAATCGCTCCTCAATGGGCATGCTATAAATCGTTAATAAGGATTTCGTTTTTATTAAAAGTTTCATGCTTTTGTTGTGATGATTGCGTATTGAGCACTCGTTCCAATGAAAATGCCATAAACCGAAGCTTGATTAACCAATTTATATCCGATTTTTCTCTTTAGTAATTTGTACAAAATTCTACGTTGGTTTTTTTTGGAAGTATCTGCTCTTTAAGTTCTTCTTCTTTGTAAGGTAATCAATTATAGCCAACCCGGCTTTTAACCTTATTAACTTAAATAGCGTGCGCAGGTACGCAAGGCAGCTTATGCATCTATATCAACACCAAGGCAAGGCCATCGTAAAACATCAGGACGTATTTTACACCTCAGAACATTGGGCGTGGGACGCGTTTATCAATCGTTCCGGTCTTTATCAGCGCATCCTGGCCGACATACAGGGAGCAGAACAGCATATTGATTTATCAGGAGTAAATCAAGCGGGGGCGCCAGTAATATCACAAGAGGTGTGGGCATCGGGCGTAACTTATTTGCGTAGCCGCGAGGCCCGCATGCAGGAGTCGAAAGATGCCGGGGGCGGAGATTTTTATGCCAAGGTTTACAATGCCGAGCGCCCGGAGCTTTTTTTTAAATCGGCACCTTATCGCGTGGTAGGTCACCAGCAGCCGGTACGCATCCGTAAAGATTCAAAATGGAATGTACCCGAGCCCGAGTTGACACTTTTTATTTGCAGAGACGGCACTATTGAAGGATATACCGTGGGTAATGATATGTCGTCAAGGGATATTGAGGGCGAAAACCCGCTTTACCTGCCGCAGGCAAAATCTTACGACGGCGCCGCGGCTTTGGGCCCATGTTTGTATGTGCCCGAAAATCCAATAGCTGATGATACCCTCATCCAATTGCAAATTACCCGTGGGCATTCAACCGTTTTTCAGGACGAAATTCGCATCAGCCGCATGAAGCGTAAACACCAGGAACTGGTAGATTACTTAACCCGGGAAATGTCTTTTCCGTCGGGCGTGTATTTGATGACCGGCACCGGCATTGTTCCGCCTGATGATTTTACGCTGAACACGGGCGATGTGGTAAGTATTACCATTGAGCACATCGGCACATTGACCAATACGGTAAGCCAGTAATTGAAGCGTTAGGCGAGAGGCTATCCGCCAGCTTTCCATCAGCAAATAATCCAATTATCCATCTAAGATTATAACATAATTTATGTCAAAATACAGGAGTTCAGAGTGGTTTGGTAAAGAAGGCAAAATGGGCTTTTTGTACCGCAGCTGGATGAAAAACCAGGGTATACCCGACCATATGTTTGATGGCCGGCCGGTTATCGGCATTTGCAATACCTGGTCGGAGCTTACACCCTGCAATGCCCACTTCCGCGACCTGGCCGAGTCGGTTAAACGCGGCGTGCTCGAAGCTGGTGGCTTCCCGGTCGAGTTTCCCATCATGTCATTAGGCGAAACGTTACTTAAACCTACGGCCATGCTTTTTCGCAACCTGGCCAGTATGGATACTGAAGAATCCATCCGCGGCAACCCGATTGACGGCGTGGTGTTGTTAACCGGTTGCGACAAAACAACGCCCTCCACCCTGATGGGCGCAGCCAGTGTGGATATCCCGACCATCGTAGTACCTGGAGGCCCGATGCTAAACGGCAAATACAAAGGAACAGACATTGGCTCTGGCACTGCCGTTTGGAAATTAACCGACGACCTGAAAACCAACAAAATAACGCTGAACGATTACCTGGCTGCCGAAGGCTGCATGTCGCGGAGCTCCGGCCATTGCATGACCATGGGTACGGCATCCACCATGGCTTGTATGGTAGAGTCGCTGGGTATGTGTTTGCCCGGGTCGGCGGCTACACCCGCGGTAGATTCGCGTAAAAAAGTTTTGGCGCACATGTCGGGCCGCCGTATTGTGGAGATGGTTAAGGAAGACCTTAAAATTTCGCAAGTGCTGACCCGTGCCGCCTTCGAGAACGCTATCAAAGTAAATGCAGCCATCGGTGGTTCTTCAAACTTTGTGATTCACCTCACCGCAATAGCGGGTAGGATAGGGGTAGAGTTAACACTCGATGACTTTGACCGCCTGGGTAGTAAAATACCGCTGTTGCTTAACCTGATGCCGTCCGGCCAATATCTCATGGAAGATTTTTATTATGCAGGTGGTCTGCCGGTTATTATTGACCAATTAAGGGATGGGTTAGATATGGAAACCATCACGGTTACGGGCCATGGTCATGCCGAGAATGTAAGTAATTTGAAAGACTGCTATAATACCAACGTTATTGCCCCTTACAAACAACCCTTACTGCCCGAAGCGGGAATTGCTGTACTGAAAGGTAACCTGGCAGTAAACGGCGCCGTAATTAAGCCGTCAGCCGCATCACCTCACTTGATGACGCATACCGGCCGGGCGGTGGTATTTGCCACCATCGAAGATTACCATGCCAACGTAGATAATCCCGACTTGGATATTGACGAAACCTGCGTAATGGTGTTGCAAAACGTAGGGCCGGTTGGCTATCCGGGTATGCCCGAAGTAGGTAACATGGTTTTGCCTCAAAAGATATTAGATAAAGGTATTACTGATATGGTGCGGATATCCGACGGCCGGATGAGCGGTACGGCTTACGGTACGGTAGTGCTGCATGTATCGCCCGAAGCTGCCATCGGCGGTACTTTGGCCCTGGTACAAAACGGCGATATGATAACGCTTGATGTGCCAGCCCGCAAAATACACCTCGAAGTATCTGACGAAGAACTGGAACGGCGGCGTGCTGCCTGGGTTAAACCGGCTTACCATACCAACCGGGGCTATGTATCCATGTACCAGCGCCACGTGCAGCAGGCCGATAAGGGAGCCGATTTAGACTTTTTGGTGGGTAGTTCGGGATCTAACGTGCAGCGCGATTCACACTAAATAATACCGTCCATTTGATGATTTTACTTACGCTGTTTGCTTGTATTTTATTGCTGGTTGTACTTATTACCTGGGTAAAGGCTAATGCCTTTATCAGTTTTGTGTGCACCGCCATTGTTGCCGGGCTGTTATTGGGCATGCCTGCCGGCGATATCATGAAGTCGGTAAACAAAGGTATTGGCGATAGTTTAGGGTCGGTAGCGGCGGTTATCATCTTTGGGGCTATGCTGGGTAAAATAGTAGCTGAAAGCGGTGCCGCCTTGCAAATCAGCGCTTTAATGCATCGCATATTTGGTTATAACTATATCCGGTACGCTATGGCATTTACCGGTTTGATTATAGGTATACCGCTGTATTATAACGTAGGTTTCATTCTGGCTGTACCAATTATTTTCTCTATCGCTTACCAGTATAAGCTGCCATCGGTGTATATCGGTTTGCCCATGCTTACGGCGCTTTCGGTAATGCACGGGTTTTTGCCGCCGCATCCTTCGCCCATGTCACTAATAGGTATTTTTAATGCCGATTTAACTAAAACTTTTTTTTACGGCTTTATCATCGCCATACCCACCATTGTTATTGCCGGGCCCGTGTTTGCCGGGCGTTTCCGCAATTTTGTAAGGCACTCAGGATTAATATCAGCGCCTGCCGAAAGGGTAAGCCAGCACAAGTTACCCGGTATGGTTAACAGTGTTATTTCTTCCATTTTACCTGTACTGCTAATAGCTATCGCCTGCGTAATACCTCTTTTTGCCACACCAAAAAGCGCATGGGGTACTGCCTTCCATTTTATAGGCGACCCTACAGTGGCCATGCTGATTACCTTGATGGTGACTACCGTAACCTTAGGTACGGCCCATGGCAAACCGGTGAAGGAGGTAATGGCCTGCTATACCGGTGCCGTTAAAGATGTAGCCATGATTTTGCTCATCATTGGTAGCGCAGGCGCACTTAAACAAATATTTGTAGACAGCAAGTTTAGCGACCAGCTGAGTACCATGTTAGGCAGCTACGCCATTAATCCGCTGGTATTGGCCTGGGCGGTTACTGCCTTGTTGCGGGTGTGTTTAGGTTCTGCAACGGTAGCTGGTTTAACTGCCGCCGGTATTTTATACCCGCTTGCGGTACACTCGGGTGCTAATCCGAATCTGCTGGTGCTGGCTATCGGGGCAGGTAGCCTTTTTGGTTCGCACGTAAACGACTCTGCCTTTTGGCTTTACAAAGAATACTTCCAGCTCAGCCTCAAGGAAACCTTTAAATCCTGGACCGCTATGGAAACCATGGTTTCAGTGCTGGGATTGGTTGGTGTGCTCATTCTCAATTTAATAATATAAACCATAAAAACTTAAAGTATGATTTTACGCCTCAAAACTTAACACCCTTTCCTTTTACCATATCACAAAATCTCCAGTCGTTAACCGGTAGCGCCAATCTAACCGGTAAGCAATGATTTAACCTAATTGAAGCTTTTATTATGAAGAAGAATTACTTAAACTGCGTTTTAATGCGGAGTTACGTGCCCTGCCTGGTGCTGAGTTTTTGCTCGCTATCGGTTTCGGCAACGGCTTACGCTAATGTAAAAAAAACAGATGCTCCGGTCAGTACACTTGCCAAATTAGTAGATGCCGATTTTACCGTGTCGGGCCGGGTAACTGATGAAAAAGGGGAACCGCTGGCTGGCGTTTCCATCAAAGAACAGGGTACCACTAAAGGTACAGTGACCGATGTGGGCGGTAACTACACCATCCGGGTTACCGATAAAAGTGCCGTTTTAACGTTCGATTATATCGGCTTTAACTCCAAAACGGTTTCCGTATCAGGTAACAATGTGCTAAATGTAACGCTTACTGCCAAAAACAACGCGCTTACCGATGTAGTAGTAACTGCCCTGGGTATCAAGCGCGAATCTAAAAAACTGGGTTACGCTGCCGAAACCGTGAAGGTGGCCGAAATTACCACCAACCGCACCACCAACTTCGCCAACGCCTTAGAAGGTAAAGTGGCAGGTTTAGATATATCGCCGCCAGCCAGCGGCCCGGGCGGTAGTACCAAAGTGCGTTTACGCGGGCAGTCTTCTTTCCAGGGTGATAACTCACCGTTGATTGTGCTCAACGGCCTGCCATTATCGCAAGAAGCCAGCGGCGCCAACAGCTATACCCAGATTGTGGATTTGGGCGATAACCTGCAACAAATTAACCCGGATGATATTGAGTCGATGACGGTGCTTAAAGGTGCTACGGCAGCCGCCTTATATGGTGCGCGGGCCAGTAATGGTGCCATCATCATTACTACAAAAACCGGCGCCAAAAATGCTGGTATTGGTATTGAGTTTACCTCAAACTTTACACAAAACCAGGCACTCGACTTTACTGATTTTCAGTATGAGTATGGTCAGGGCGAAAACAACGTGAGGCCGAAAACACAAGGCGAAGCGCAAAGCTCCGGCGGCTGGAGTTTTGGTGAGAAGTTTGACAATGTGCCAACCTATCAGTTTGATGGTGTTCAACGTCCGTATGCGCCGGAGAAAAATCGTGTGCGTAAATTTTTCAGGCTGGCTAATTCGTGGACCAATACACTGGCTATGTCGGGCGGTAACGAAAAGGGGAGCTTCAGGTTCGCTTATTCCAACCAGGATGCGCAGGGCATAGTTCCGAACAACGATTATCACAAAAAGATATTCAACTTAGGTTTAAATTATAGTTTTACCCCTAAGCTAACCGCGCAGGTTTATATCAATTACGATCACGAGCAAAACAACAATGCACCGGTCATTGGTATTCAGGGCGGGTCTATACCTACTTACATCTATCGCTATTCCAACTCAATCAGTTTAGATGTTTTGCGAGATGGTGCGGTAGATGCCAACGGTAACGAAACGCCTACGTCGCGTTTTAATACTTTAACTAACCCTTATTGGTTGATGGGCCGGCAATTTAACAAGCAAACCAAAGACCATTTACTGGGCACGGCAACCATTCGTTACCAGTTTTTCGATTGGCTTTACGCGCAGGGTCGTGTAAACATGGACTATCTGGTAACACCGTTTGAGCGTAATGACCCTACCGGCTCGCGGTTCTTATCGCCTGCGCCTGCCGGCCAGTATGCCGGTTTGTATACCGTAAATAACACAACTAACCGCCAGTTGAACATGGACTTTTTGGTAGGCGGTGCGCACAAATGGGGCGATTTTAGCTTAGATGCCAGCTTTGGCGGTAACACCTTCCCGTCGTACTACCAAAACTTTACAGAAACTGCCACTAACTTTTACGTACGCGATTTATACACCATTGGTAATGGGGTAACCACAACGTCGTCTTACAACGTTGCCCGCTCTAAAATCAACTCTTTGTATGGCTCGGCCGAGTTGGGTTATAAATCATACCTGTTTTTAAACTTAACCGGCAGAAACGATTGGTTTTCGGTATTAAGTCCCGAAAGTAATCATTACTTCTATCCGTCAGTAAGCGGTAGCTTTGTATTTTCAGAGTTTCTTAAATCAAGGCCAACTTGGCTTAACTTTGGTAAAATCAGGGCGTCTTATGCCTATGTAGGCAGCGCGAATGGTATTGGCGCCTACAGTAATTCGCTTACGTTTGGTATTCAGCAAAATTTGTTTAATGGTTTGCCTTTAGGGTTAATTAACAATGCAGGTACGCCTAACCTAAACTTAAAACCTTACTCTGTAAAAGAAAAGGAAATTGGTTTGGAGCTGCACTTACTCGATAACCGGGTTAACCTGGACGTAGCAGCCTACGATAAAAAAACAACCAACCAGATATTAAACATCGCTATCTCCAATGCCTCGGGCTATACCAGTACAACGGTAAACCTGGGCAGTCTGCAAAACAAGGGTTTAGAGTTTAATCTCGAGGTGGTACCTGTTAAACAAAGAAATTTTGTATGGCGTTCATCATTCAATACCGCGCTTAACCGCTCCAAGGTATTGGCATTAGCTAACGGTCAGCAACAATTACAGGTAGGTGCCGGCGAATTCTTTGGCGCCATAGTACACCAAGTAGGGCTTCCGCTAAATCAAATTCAGGGTGCTACTTATCGCCGCGATGCTAATGGTAACATCATTTTGTCGGGCGGTAAACCGTTGGCCAGCACGTTACCGGTTTTGTTTGGCAGCGCACTGCCCAAAGCTACCGGTGGTTGGGTAAACAACTTTAACTATAAAAAGCTTAGCCTGATGGTGCATTTTGATTACAAGGCAGGTGGCAAAATGTTATCGAGCTCCAACCTCAACTTTTTACGCCAGGGCTTGTCAAAAGCGTCATTACCCGGTCGTGAAGGCGGCGTGATTTTTCCGGGCGTAAATCTGGATGGAACACCGAATACCACAGCTGTAAATGCTGAGGATTTTTACGCCAACTACCGTTCGCAAAATATTCTCGACCCGTTTATTTACAACAGCAGTTTTATCAAACTCAGAAACCTGTCTCTCGGCTATGATTTTACCGGGCTGCTCAATAAAAAATATATAAAAGGTCTGGTGTTATCTGCTGTATGCCACAACGTGCTCATTATCAAAAAGTACGTGGATAATATCGACCCCGAGGCTATCTCCTCCAGCGGTGATGCCCTAACCGGTTACGAGCAGGCCTCGCTACCTACCGTGCGCACTTACGGACTTAACCTGAATGTGAAATTTTAAAAGACAGTTATGAAGAAGTTTACCATACTTTCGATAACCTCCATATGTATCGCGCTGATGATGAGTTGCGATAAGGGGTTTCGCGAACTCAACATCAACCCCAATAATCCCACATCGCTCGACGCTTCGTTTCTATTTACCAATGCAGAATATTCAAACTATAATTCGCTGTTTGAGTTTGAACCTACCATTGTACAACAGTTTGTGAATCCGTTTGGCGGTATAACCTCAGCCTTTAACTTTAACGTGCTGAATCAAACTTATACCTCCGCCCGCTGGAATAACACCTATAACGGCTCGGTAAAACTGATTGCGCAGGTAATAAGCCAGACTAAAGATGTACCTGCACGGTCAAACTTATACAACGAAGCCCGCATCTGGCGTGCCTACCAGTTTATGACGCTGGTTGATACCTACGGTGATGTACCTTACAGCGAAGCCGGACAAGCCTACCTGACGGGAGTTACTACGCCTAAATACGATAAGCAGCAGGATATTTATGCCGATATCGTCAAAGAACTAACGCAGGCTTCGGCCGCGCTCGACCCATCTAAGGACATCGTGACCGCTGACCTTTTTTATGCCGGTAACGTTGCTCAGTGGAAAAAATTAGGTTACTCGCTGCTACTTCGTGCGGGCATGCGTTATTCTAAGGTTGACCCATCCAAAGCCCAAACTATTGTAAGTGCTGCGGTAGCTGGCGGAGTAATGCAATCAAACAGCGACAACTGCTTAATCAAATACACGCAGCAATATCCAAATGTGGTAAGTACCGGGGTTTCGGTGTTAACCAATACCTATTACCTGGCCGAGCCTTTTGTAACACAATTAAAATCGACCAAAGACCCACGGCTAAAGTATTTTTCGGCCAAATATGCAGACCCTGGCAAAGCGCCGACCTTAGTGGGCGACACGACGACGGCCAATCAGTTTGGTCTGCCCGTGGGGTACGATTCGGGAACCTTACCCACCGCGCCTGGTTATCGGGGTTCGGTTGGTGCCGGCTTTAACTACTCGCAGGTAAATTATGCCATTATTGCCAAGGTAACCACTCCACAATTCTTTGTAACATACGCACAAACTCAACTGTTACTGGCCGAGGCTGCCTACCGCGGGTGGATTAGCGGTACACCGGCCTCAACCTATTATAATGCCGGTGTTAGGGCGGCATTAGACCAGGTGGTGGCTTATGATGCCAGCGCAGTGATACCGGCAAATACGCAAACCGTTTATCTAAATACGCCGGGCGTAGCTTATAATGATGCCAATGCGCTGCAACTCATCAATACCCAATATTGGATAAACTCGTTTATGAACGGACCGGAAGCCTGGGCCAATTTCAGGCGGTCGGGTTTTCCGGCGCTTACGCCAAACCGTTATCCGGGTAAGCAAATTAAAGGAGATTTTGTGCGCCGATTTAGTTATCCGCAAACAGAAGCATCGGTTAATGCTGATAATTACCGGGCGGCTGTAGCCAGCATTGGCGGCAGCGACGATTTAGACACCCGCATTTTTTGGGATAAATAAGCCTGATTGAACAAAAGTGTAAGCTTATTGCATGTCATTACCATAAATGCGTAACGGCGCTATGTAGCTTTGAAAAATCAAGCATCCATTATTAAGATAATGCTTGCCCGTGAAACCGCCTCCAACCAAAGGTGGTTTCACGGCACTTTAAATACTTAAACCAAAAACCTATGATTGGTATAAAAAATAAAAAGAGTTTTTTGCTGGGCGTTGCATTTTCTTTGAGCTGCATGCTCAACATCAGCTATGCGCAAACCGGCAATACTGCAGTCAAAGCAACTTCACGAACCATTGAGGACGGCGGTACCGGAAAGTATAAAGCGGTAATGCTGCAAGAAGCGTCTTTACCTACCCATACCGTTTTCAGGCCGGCAGATTTGAAAGCCTTTGGGGGTGGCAACAAGTTGCCTGTAATTGCCTGGGGGAACGGCGCGTGCGCCAACTCGCCTTGGGAACATGTTAACTTCTTATCGGAGGTGGCGTCTCATGGCTTTTTGGTAGTGGCCATTGGCCCTATGCCGCAGGAAGGAGAGCGCGGTGGCGGCAGGTCTGCCTCATCGCAGATGAAAGATGCCATTGACTGGGCCATCGCGCAAAACAGCGACAAAAGCAGTCCGTTGTATAAAAAAGTTGATGTGAGCAAAATAGCGGTAAGCGGTATGTCTTGCGGTGGTTTGCAAACTTTAGAAAACGCCACCGACCCGCGGGTAACCACCACAGTGGTTTGCAACAGCGGAATATTCATCAATCCGGGTACGGGTATGCCGGGCATGCCGGCATTAACCAAAGACCAGTTGGCCAAACTGCATACACCTACGCTTTATTTGTTGGGCGGCGAAAAAGACATTGCCTATAAAAACGGCATGGACGATTACCGGCAGATAAATCATGTGCCCGTGTTTGTGGCCAACATGGATGTGGGCCACGGCGGTACTTACGGTAAGCCACATGGTGGCGAGTTTGCCCGCGTAGCAACAGCTTGGTACGAGTGGCAGCTTAAAGGCGATAAGCAAGCCGGTCAAATGTTTACCGGTAACCCGCCGGGGCTGGCTAAAGACACGCAGTGGACGGTGGAGAAAAAGAACATGAAGTAGTCTTTTACTAATAAGCCAAATCTGTTTACCAACAACTTCATTATAAATCTAAATACTGATAAGATGTATCATAAATTATTTTCTATTAGCCTGGCTGCTGCCCTTTGCTGCGGCGCCGGCCAGTTAATGGCACAAACCAACGTTACTGACGATTTTAAACCTTCTCAACTTAACCAGCCGGGGCAGGAGTATCCGCAAGTAAATTCGCAGGGCTATGCCCGTTTCCGTATCAAGGCACCGCAGGCAGATAGTGTTAAGGTGAGCCTGGGCCTGGGCGGGCGTGGCGGCACCCGGTTAACCAAAGGAGCCGACGGTTATTTTATCGGAACCACCGAAGGCCCTATGGACGAAGGTTTTCACTATTATCACTTAACGGTTGACGGCGGTACTTTTAACGACCCCGGAACGCTGAATTACTATGGCTCTACCCGTTGGGAAAGCGGTATTGAAATACCCGCCCGCGACCAGGATTTTTACGCGCTCAAAAATGTGCCTCATGGTCATGTGCAGCAAATTCTGTTTCCGTCGGCCAGTACCGGTACTTCGCGCCGTGCTTATATATATACCCCGCCCGGTTACGAAAAAGAAAAGTCAAAAAAATACCCGGTACTTTATTTACAGCATGGTTGGGGCGAAGATGAAACCGCCTGGAGCAATCAGGGGCGTGCCAATCTGATTATGGACAACCTGATTGCCGAAGGTAAAACCAAACCGTTTATCATCGTGATGACCTATGGTATGACCAACGAAGTCAAATTTGGCGGTCTGCGCAATTTTAAGGTAGATAACTTTCAGACGGTGTTAACCGACGAACTGGTTCCTTACGTAGATGCCAACTTCCGTACCGTGGCCGACAGGGCTCACCGCGCAATGGGCGGCCTGTCTATGGGCGGCATGGAAACACACGCCATTACCCTGAATAAACCCGATACCTTTGGTTATTACGCCTTGCTGAGTGGCGGCTTATACACGCCCGAAGAAATGGCAGGTAAAGCTAAACCAATGCTCGTATTTATGAGCTGCGGCAGCCGCGAGCGGCCGGATGGTGTTAAAACAGCCGCAGCAAACCTAAAAAACGCAGGTTATAATTCGGTTTCTTACGTATCAGAAAATACCGGGCACGAGTTTCAAACCTGGCGCCGCAGTTTGCACGAGTTAGCGCCGATGCTCTTTACTAAATAATCAATCGCCTTACATCAGCCAATCTATCATTGTGTCATCCATGAAAGTTAAATACAGTGTAGCCTGCTTTGTCATCGCCGCTTTAAGTTTTGGCGGATTATGCCATGCGCAAACCGGTGCCGAAAGCGCTGCTTCGGATTTTAAGACTGCAAGCACTAATCAGCAGGGGAGGATGTACCCGCAGGTAAATAGCCAGCGCATGGTGAAAGCCGGTATCATGGCGCCGCAGGCCAACAAAGTACAATTGGATTTGGGCGGCAAAAAGTATGATTTGGTTAAAGATGATAAAGGCTTATGGACAGGCGACTCGGGGCCGCAGGATGAGGGCTTTCATTACTATCAAATTATCGTTGATGGTGCCGCCGTGCCCGACCCTAATAGCCGATATTTTTATGGTGCCGGCCGATGGGGTAGTGGTATCGAAGTGCCGGCCCACGACCAGGATTTTTATGCGTTAAAAAATGTTCCTCATGGATTGGTGAGCGAGAATATCTATTTTTCTAGATTGACCCAAGCATGGCGGCGCTGTTTTGTTTACACGCCGCCATCTTATACCGCTAACTCTACTACCCGCTACCCCGTACTTTACCTGCAGCATGGCAGCGGCGAAGACGAAACCGGTTGGGTAGCGCAGGGCCATGCAAACCTGATTTTGGATAACCTAATCAGCGATAAAAAAGCGGCCGAAATGATTATTGTGATGGATAATGGCTATGCCTTTAAGCCTAACACCAGCAC
>CAXYKR010000109.1:0-7003 GCA_964277815.1 uncultured Mucilaginibacter sp.
CCTTGGAAAAACGCCACAAGGGTTTTATTTTTTACAGTGATTTCCTGCGTAAATCAATACTTCCAGAGGCGTGTCACTCGTTATTTAAAAAATTTACATTATTTTGCAGTTGTATTAACAATCAGGGCAATTATGCTGGAACATCTGGAGTGGAATAATGTGATGGTGATAGATATCGAGACGGTACCGCAGTACCCCAGTTTCGACCAGGTTCCGCGCCACATGCAGGAGTTGTGGGATAAAAAAACGCAGAAGCAGCGCCCACCCGATGAAAGCCCCGCCGAGTTTTACAAATGCGCCGGCATACAAGCCGAGTTCGGCAAAATTATTTGTTTGTCGGCCGGAGTGTTTACGAAAAATGGCGATTTCAGAATAAAATCTTTTGCCTCTCACGATGAAGCTTCGCTGCTCCGCAAGTTTTCTGACATGCTGGGCAGGCGCTCGCCTAAACTGATACTTTGCGGTCATAATGCTAAGGAGTTCGATATTCCATACATCTGCCGCCGTTTGCTTATCAATGGAATTCAGCTGCCGGTACAACTCCATATCTCCGGCAAAAAACCATGGGAGATTTGCCATTTGGATACGATGGAGCTATGGAAATTCGGCGATTTTAAGAACTACACCTCCCTGAACTTACTGGCCGCCATATTTGGTATCCCTACCCCTAAGGACGATATTGACGGTAGCCAAGTGGCCCATGTATATTGGGTCGACAATCAACTGGAACGCATCTGCACTTATTGTCAAAAAGATGTAGTTACCACTGCACAGGTGCTTAAACGCTTTAAAGGCGAGCCATTACTCACCGAAGAACAAATAACAATTGTTGACCAGGAACTCAACGCCCCTATAAACTTTGGTTCCTTTAACGTGAATTAAGTATATTGAGCCGCTAAGTTTGCCTGGCGCTGTATGCTTCAAATCAGTAATTTAAAAGTTCAGTTTCGCTCATCCAACGGTTGGTTTGAGGCCGTTAAGGGAATTTCCTTTAACCTGGCCAAAGGCCAAACCCTGGGCATTGTGGGCGAATCCGGCTCGGGCAAATCGGTTACAGCACTTACCCTGATGCGTTTGTTGGATGAACAGCACACTCAGATTTCGGGTGATATTCGATTCGATGGTATTGATTTGCGGCAGGCGTCCGAAAAAGAAATGCAGGCTTTACGCGGCAACCGCATTGCCATGATTTTTCAGGAGCCTATGACTTCGCTCAACCCGGTCATCACCTGCGGTAAGCAAATCACCGAGGTTATCAGGCTGCACCGCAAACTTAGCAAGGCAGAAGCTAAAAAAGAGGCTATAGGTTTGTTTAACGAGGTGCAATTACCCCGCCCCGAGGCCATGTTTGACAGCTACCCGCACCAGCTCTCGGGCGGGCAAAGACAACGGGTGATGATAGCCATGGCCCTATCCTGCGACCCAGAACTACTGATTGCCGACGAACCCACTACGGCTTTAGATGTTACCGTACAAAAAACCATCATTGATTTACTGCTTAAGCTTAAAGCCGAACGGCAGATGAGCCTCCTATTCATCTCGCACGATTTGGGTGTCATCAGTCAGATTGCCGATGAGGTTTTGGTAATGTACAAAGGCAAAGTAGTAGAACAGGCACCAGTAAAAGATATATTTTTACGCCCGCAACACCCCTATACTCACGGTTTGCTGGCTTGCCGCCCCTCGGCAACGCAACCCCTCAAAAAGTTGCCCGTTATTGGTGATTTTATGAGCGTAGATGCCCAGGGCCAACTCAGCAGCACCGGTATGGCGGTCAATAGTGTGAGGAACCGGTTTGCTTATCTATCCGGCGAGGTTAACCAACGCCGCCAACAGCTTTACCAGCAAGCCCCCCTGCTTAAGGTTAAAAACCTATGTACCTGGTATCTGGTAAAACCGGGCTGGTTTGGCAGTGCAAAGCAATACGTTAAGGCGGTTGATGATATCAGCTTTGAAGTTTACCCCGGCGAAACCCTGGGATTGGTAGGCGAATCGGGCAGCGGTAAAACCACTTTGGGTCGCAGCATATTACGGTTGATTGAGCCCACCTCGGGCAGTATCACCTTTAAAGGCACTAATTTGCGTGAGCTAAGTGCCGCCCAGTTGAGGCAGATGCGCAAACAAGTGCAAATTATATTTCAGGATCCTTACTCGTCGCTCAATCCGCGGCTTACCATTGGCCAGGCACTGATGGAGCCCATGCAGGTTCACAACCTGTACCACAATGATGCGCAACGCAGGCAAAAGGTACTGGAACTATTGCAGCGCGTGAGTTTATTGCCCGAGCATTTTAACCGATATCCGCACGAGTTTTCGGGCGGGCAAAGGCAGCGGGTGGTTATTGCCAGAGCCTTAGCCCTGGAGCCTGAATTTATCATTTGCGACGAGTCGGTATCTGCCCTTGATGTATCGGTGCAAGCGCAAATTTTGAATTTGTTACGTGATTTGCAGCAGGATTTAGGATTGACATATATTTTTATCTCGCATGATTTGTCGGTTATCAGGCACATCTCCGACCGTATCATGGTCATTAATAAAGGTCGGATGGAAGAGATTGCCCAGCCCGACGAGTTATTTAATCGTCCTAAAACCGCTTATACGCAAAAACTGATTGCCTCAATTCCGCAAATCAGCATCGCACAATAAATTACTCAACTTTATACGGCTGTGTTTGTTGCATTCAATACTCACCGGCCGCACCCATAACTTTACAAGCGTTATGTATATTAGCGGCATTACCTATTACTAAATGGCTAAAAAGAAAAATATTAATAATTCTGTTAAACAAGTACTCACCCAGTTGGTGCTGGATGTATTTGAGCAGAACGCGCGCGAAGCGTTGAATTACAAGCAAGTATCCTCCAAACTCAATATCCGCGAACCTGAATCGCGCGAAACTATACTCGAAATTTTAAAGGAAGAGGCACGCAATAACGTATTGCAGGAAGTATCGCCCGGCAAATTCAAGGTACTCGAACTGAAAACCTTTGTTGAAGGACGGGTAGATATGACCAACGATGGCTCTGCATTCATCGTTACCGACGACGAATTTGAAAACGACATTTACGTGGCTCCGCGCAAAGTGCGCACCGCCCTCAACGGCGACCGTGTAAAGGTGTATGTGTATGCTAAAAACAAAGGTAAACGCAAAGAAGGTGAAGTGGTAGAAATACTGCAACGTGCCAAAATGGAGTTTACCGGCATTGTAAAGCTGTCGGAGAAATTTGCTTTCCTGATACCCGACGACCGCAAAATGCTGCATGATATCTTTATTCCGCTGAGCGACCTAAACGGCGCTAAAAACGGAATGAAAGCTGTTGCCGAGATAACCGACTGGCCGCCGCAGGCTAAAAACCCGATAGGCCGTGTTAAAACTATTTTAGGCGCCCAGGGCGAAAACGACACCGAGATGAACGCCATCTTGGCCGAATACGGTTTCCCGCTATCATTCCCACCCGAGGTAGAGCGTGAGGCCGAAGCCATTTCGGATGTTATTTCTGAGGAAGAAATCAGCAAACGCCGCGACTTTAGAGATACGCTGACCTTTACTATCGACCCATTTGACGCTAAGGACTTTGATGATGCCATCTCCTACAAAAAGCTGGACAACGGCCATTTTGAGGTTGGCGTGCATATTGCCGACGTGGCTCACTACATCATACCCGACTCGGCACTGGACAAAGAAGCCTTTGAGCGCGGCACCTCGGTTTACCTGGTAGACCGTGTTATCCCGATGTTGCCTGAGCGTTTGTCGAACGGGTTATGCTCGCTTCGTCCGCATGAGGATAAGCTTTGTTTTGCAGCCGTGTTTGAAATGGATGAGTCGGGCAAGGTGATTGACCAATGGTTTGGTAAAACTATTATCCACTCCAACCGTCGCTTTACTTACGAGGAGGTGCAGGAAGTGATTGAAACCGGTCAGGGCGACTACGTAGAAGAAATACAACAACTCAATGCCATTGCCTATAAACTGCGCGAGGCTAAGTTTAAAAACGGCGCCATCAGCTTTGAGAGCACCGAGGTTAAATTTAAACTGGACGAGCAAGGTAAACCTGTAGGCGTTTATGTAAAAGAGCGTAAGGACGCGCATAAACTGATTGAGGATTTTATGCTATTGGCCAACCGCAAGGTGGCCGAATTTGTGAGCAAAAAAGGCAAAGGCAAAAAGAAATACACCTTTGTTTACCGTGCACACGATGCACCTAACCCCGAAACACTGGGTAACTTTGCGCAGTTTGCTGCACGCTTTGGTTACAAAATCAGCATGAAATCTGACCGGGATATTGCCCGCTCGTTAAATCACCTGATGCACGATGTAGAAGGCAAAAAGGAGCAAAATGTATTAACGCAGCTGGCTATCCGCTCTATGGCTAAAGCTGTGTATACGACAAAAAGCAGCAGCCATTACGGCTTGGCCTTTGACCATTATACCCACTTTACCTCGCCCATACGCCGTTACCCGGATGTGATGGTGCATCGCCTATTATTCCACTACCTTAACGGTGGCGAATCGGCCAATGCCGAGCATTACGAGGTATTGTGTAAGCATAGCTCGGACATGGAAAAGAAAGCTGCTGATGCCGAACGCTCATCGGTTAAGTATAAACAGGCCGAGTTTTTACAGGATAACATTGGTACGGAATACAACGGCGTCATCTCGGGTGTTACCGAGTGGGGCATGTATGTGCAGATTATTGAGAATAATTGCGAAGGAATGGTACGTTTACGTGATATATCGGACGACTTTTATACCTTAGACGAGAAAAACTACGCCATTATCGGTCAGCGGAAAAAGAAAGTGTACCAGTTGGGTGACGAAGTCCGGATTAGGGTTAAAAACGTAGACCTTACTAAAAAGCAAATCGACTTTTCGCTGGTGCTGGATTAATCAGGTAGCCGGCCTACTTATATGAACAAACTACAAGATTTACAATTGCTGATTGAAAAAGCAGTCAGCAACCTGCACTACCCTGCCTCTCCTGCCGAATTATACGAGCCCATCACTTACATCTTGTCTGTTGGCGGCAAACGTATGCGTCCGGCCCTGCTGCTCATGGCCTGCGACTTATTTGGCGGCGATGTAGAAGCTGCCTTGAACCCTGCATTGGCTATCGAGGTGTTTCATAACTTTACCCTGGTGCATGATGACATTATGGACAATGCACCACTGCGCCGTGGCAAAGCTACCGTACACAAAAAGTGGAACACCAATATCGGCATCCTATCGGGTGATGTGATGCTGGTTGAAGCTTACAAGCTGATGATGCAGGTAGAAACGCCGATACTGCGCCAGGTGCTCACCATATTCAGTAACACTGCGGTTGGCGTTTGCGAAGGCCAGCAGATGGATATGAACTTTGAAGAGCAAAACGAGGTAGCCATTGATGACTACCTCACCATGATTACCCTGAAGACGGCGGTACTATTAGGAGGAGCGCTCAAAATTGGCGCCCTGATTGGCGGTGCCAATGATACCGATGCCGATTTGCTATGCACCTTTGGCGAGCAGTTGGGTACAGCCTTCCAACTGCAGGACGACATCCTGGACGTATATGGCGACCCGGACAAATTTGGCAAACAGGTAGGCGGCGACATCATCTCCAACAAAAAAACATTCCTGCTCATCAAGGCACTGGAACTGGCCGAAGGCGATGACAAACAAGAATTGAACCGCTGGTTGCACGCTACCGATTTTGATAATGCCGAAAAGGTAAATGCCATTACCAGTTTATACAAGCAGTTAGACGTTAGAAAGCATGCCGAAAAAGCCATGCAGACATTCGCCGAAAAAGCGTTTGATGCACTCAACCAATTAAGCCTGCCGGAAGAACGGAAACAATACCTGCGAAATTTTGCCGATAGCTTGTTGATTAGGGAGAAGTAAAGAACGTTGCTTTAAAATAGCTTTAAGGCTTAACGACTGACAAATGTGTTCAATTGCGGAGTTTAAGCCTTTGTAACTACAGAATATTAAAAGTTTAGCAACATACAAATTGTTGTATCCACAGCGCTCAAATTCAACTAAGATTTGAGCGCTGTGGGTTATTGTCCGAAAAAGTGAAAGCGAAATTTAGATACAAAGATTCAGAGGTTCCAAGTAAATAAAGTGCAGTAATTATATGCGATATTTCAAATCGAGCATTATTATACCGGCTATTTTCTTGTTCAACTGTTTAGCTGCGGATGCGCAATCAACCGACACTACCCTTCCACAGACTGCAACTGCGTCAACAGAAAATGCGGCACCGTCTCAACATATCTTCTTTTACTTCCCGTCAGATGCTATAGCAAGAATTCATAAGATAAAGATTACCCATTCTGCAGACGCAGAATACTTTTCAGTTCATAATTTTACGGGTGGATATGACGGCCTGCAACAAACCCCTGATAAAGAATTCGGTACGCCCAACATTCTGATTGCCTCATTATGGGACCCGAATACGGCCGAAAAAGTTTTTTCGAGAGTAGCCTACACAGGCACCAAAACAATAAAGAGCCGTTTTGGCGGTGAAGGCGACGGCTGGAAAACGATTAATCCGTACCGATGGAAATTGAGCACTTGGTACAATATCGCTATCCGGTGCTGGAAAAATGATGGCGAGCTACTGATAGCTACTTTCATACAGGATGAAAGTACGGGCGTATGGTTCCATACCTCC
Organism: uncultured Mucilaginibacter sp.; assembly: GCA_964277815.1. Classification (GTDB taxonomy): domain Bacteria; phylum Bacteroidota; class Bacteroidia; order Sphingobacteriales; family Sphingobacteriaceae; genus Mucilaginibacter. Next base: position 6,660 of record CAXYKR010000109.1, read on the forward strand.
ACTTTAGCACAGGCTAACAGAGAAGGCTTTTTAGGAAAGCGTGACGATGCATTCTTAGAAAACTGGGACGGTACAAATCCTAAATGGGATGGCCGATATATTAGAAAAGCTTATTTTAAAGATTGTTGGTCGCTAACTGCCGATAACCGATGGGAAAAGCATATCAGCCGATTTTTTAATGCCAATGGCAACGATAAAAAGAGAAACGGCAAATACGACCGGAGCTTTGATGCCGGGTACAACTCGGCAGAAGATGCTTACTACATGCAGCACGGCGGCGACACACAACCCAGTAGGGCTTTTGGTGATGGCCGCAGGCTCGACCTTCCGGCGCAAGAAAAACA
>CAXYKR010000110.1:0-4061 GCA_964277815.1 uncultured Mucilaginibacter sp.
CCAGATTTTATCTGCCGAACAAATCTCTTATATGCTATCGGTCAATTATCTGTCGGATAAAATTGCCGACCAGATTGCCACGCAAAGCCAGGTTTACTTGATTTTAGAAGAAGATGGGCAGCCGGTGGCCTTTGCCTCCTATTCGGTTCGCGAAGAAGATGCTGAAGTTTACAAACTGCAGAAACTCTACTGCCACCCAAGCACTCAGGGCAAAGGTTATGGAAAAGCCTTGATTGATTACGTTGTTGATGTAGTACGCCAAGCCGATAAAAAAACACTCGAACTGAATGTTAATCGCGGCAACAACGCCAAATCTTTCTACGAAAAAATGGGATTTGAAGTGGCATATGAAGAAGACATCCCGATTGGCCCTTACTGGATGAATGACTATGTAATGCGTAAACAGCTATAAAAGCTAAGCATCTTTGATGAACAGCAGCAACTCCATTTTCTCATCAGGGCTTACAGTTCCGTTTCTGTAAAAACCCAGCTTATCAAGCAGCGCTATCGACCGCTGGTTGCCTTGAGAGGTAATGGCTGCAATATGCTCCTGTTGCAAATGCCCGAATGCATATTGCAAAGTAGCTGTCGCTATTTCGTACCCGTAACCCATGCCCTCGTATTGGGGCAGTAAAGCGTAGCCTATATCTAAATACTGCAAATACGGCCGCTTCAATAATCCGCACATACCTATGGGAGTTTGGCTGTCTTTTAATTCTACCAGGTAAAGCCCGAAGCCGCTTACTACGTAACTCAACAAGGGGCCTTGCAGTAAATAACTTTGTGCATCGGCCACCGTTTTGATATTACGGTCGCCAATGTATTGCAACCAGTTTGGGCTATTTAGTAACTCTACTACAAACGTGGCATCGGCCATTGTAAAATGGCGCAGCGTAAGCCTTTCCGTTTGCAGCACAATCGTCATATCGCAATTAATGGATGAAAAGCAAACGTAATAAAAAAACCACAAGTGCAATACTTGTGGTTTTAAAAAGCAATATTTTATAAGCTTAACGCTCCAGTTTGGCAATACGCTTGGGCGTGTCTTTACCCGCAATAATACTGCGCGAACTTAAAGCGATGGCCCTGATGGTAGCCGTGATATTGGCTACATCCAAAGAACTAAATTCATCTTTTACCGAATGGTATAATTTATCCGTATCAATCTGGTCGGTTGATATGGTATGCGCCGGTACGCCTAAACGTGCCAGGGTAGCGTTATCACTACGGTAAAACAGGTTTTGTGCCGGGTATGGGTCAGGGTAAAATTTAAACGCTGTTCCGTCTAAGTTACGCTGCAAAATCTCACCAAAGTCTGAGCGCTCGTAACCGGTAATAAAGGCTGTATTTTCACCAAACTTCGACGTTTTGCCAATCATCTCGATGTTAAACATCGCCACCGTTTTTTCAGGGTCAAGCTGTTTTGAGAAATACTGCGAGCCAAAACCGCCAATTTCTTCGGCTGTAAAAGCTACAAAGATGAGGGTACGCTCGTTGTTGTTCAACTTTTTATAGTACTTAGCCAGGCTAATTACGGCTGTAGTTCCAGAGGCATCATCGTCAGCCCCATTAGCAATGCTGTCTCCTTCCATGCCGCGCAAGATACCCAAATGGTCATAATGGCCCGAAAAAACCACATACTCATCAGGTTTGCTTTTACCCGGCAACATACCGGCTACGTTAAATATAGGTGGGTTATCTAACTTGGTTTTAAAATTAACCTCAAAGTTTTTAACCTCACCAAAGTTGCCCAGCACCATCACCACCTGCTGCGTGTTGTTGACGGCAATAGGTTCTTTCATACTGATATTATCACCTGCAAAACGACTATGTACTTGCTTAAAGATGGATTCAAATTGCGGGTCAATCAGTATCAGGGTTTTCTTACCGCTGCGGATATGGTTACGATATTCAGTCTGGAAGTTTTGCCCGGCAGCAATTTTTACTACCTGCACGTCAGCATCGCTTTTCCAGTTAAAATCGGCCCCGCCTACTATCGCAATATTATTGGCAGCAATGGGTTGCCCCTCAATACTTACCTGCATTTGCATAGGTGTAGTGCGGTAAACCGTAAAACTCTGGCGGTAGCCAGTGTTTCCTTTAAGCGGCTGCAAACCAATCTTTTTAAATTCGCCTTCAATAAAGGTAGCGGCCTTATCAATGCCCGGTGTACCTGTTTTGCGGCCTTCCATATCATCGGCACTCAGCGTTTTAATTAAACGCTCCACATCACTCTGCTTTATCAGTTTATTCACATCCTGCGCAAAGCCGCTTAAACCCGTAGCCATTAGCGCCAGGGCAATCGTATATTTCTTAATCATCATTTTACTTTGGTTGATAACCACTTACTTCTAAATTCTTTTTGTGCTGCCGAAAGTTCTTTACCCGCCGTTTCGTAGCTCACCACTTCATACATTGGGTTTTCTTGTAGAGTTACGGTAGTCTGGTGGTTGCCCGCACGGTCTTTATAGGTGTAAACTACAGCATCACCTATTTTTTTACCTTCTAATGCCGCGTTGTAGGCCTGTAAATCTTTCACTTCTTTACCATCAACCGTCATGATGGTGGCACCTACGTCAATACCTGCTTTATAAACAGGTGTCCCCATAACCGTATTGCTTTGCACATAAAGTCCGCCATCTGCAGGGCTCATCCGTAACGTTCCGGTCCAGGCCTTTCCGGCCTGCGCTTTACGTAGTATTAAACCTGCTTTATCTAGCAATTGCTGGTAATTGTTTTTCTCGGCGCCGTAAATGTATTTTTTGAAAAAGTCGGCTGCAAATGCCGGATTTTTAGTCACCGAAGCCAATACAGCCTGTAGGTCTGGTATCGTATATGGCTTTTCGGGTTTGCCATGGGTTAGCCACATGGCACGCATGTAGTCATCCAGCGTTAAATTAAATTCGCTGCGCAGCCTTAAGTCTAAAGCAAGTGCCGTAGCGCCGCCATAAGTGTAATAGCTGGTAAATATATTAGCGTTGTTGTTCGGGTCAATAGATACACCGGCATCTGCAAAAACAGCGTAGCGGCTCATTTGTGCAGGTGAGTAGCGGGCTGCAGCAGGCGTGTTTAAAACCGTGTTTACCAAACCGGCTATGGTGCGGGTATATCCGTCCTGATTACGTAAGCCTGCGCGTACCAACAACATTTCGCCATAGTATTGGGTAAAGCCTTCGGCAAACCACAACTCACTGCTCATGTTGGCATGCTCAAAATTAAACGGTTCTAACGATTTTGGACGGATGCGCTCTACATTCCAGCTATGAAAATACTCGTGGGCAAAAGTGCCCAGCAAGCGGTTTTCGTTACCGGCAATTTGCGGTGTAGTTTGCACAATACTGGTAGAGTTACGGTGCTCCATACCATCGCCGGCGTTGGTAGCTGTTACATCATGTAAAAAAACATAATTGCCATAATCGTAAGCCGGCAACTCGCCAAACACGGCCTGTGCTTCCAGCGTAATCTTTTTTACCATTTGTCCAAAGGCATCAACGGTGGCCTGGTCATCACTGCTATGGGTAGTGAGGCGGATGGTTTGCCGCTTACCTCCCGGATTAGCCACATCCCAACTTACACTTTTATAATCAGCCAGCGAGGTTGGGCTATCCATCATGTATTGCATGTTGGGCGCCGAATAAAAACCGTCGTTCTCGGGCTTTAGCTGCGTGGCTACCTTCCAGCCGTATTTTTCGGTGTCGTTAAACTTAAAACGTACCGGGCGGTTTTCCATGCCCTTAACCCAGGCAAATGCTGCCGGCATATTAAAGTGTGCAGTGCTGGCATCAATACCTACGTAGGTACCATCCATATAATTACCGAACAAGGTATAGTTGATTATTACGGTATTGCCATGCTGCGCAATTTCGTAAACATCACCCTCTACCTGTTTTATGGTTAACGGCGTATTTTTCTCGCCGTAGGCTTTCACGTTATAAATATTTTTGCCAAACTCGTGGGTAGCATAACGCCCAGGCGATGAGCGGCTCATCCTGAAGCGCATAACCCCGGCGGGCACCTGCGGAACCAGCATACTGATTTCGGCCTCATGATGTACAGCATTA
>CAXYKR010000111.1:0-4733 GCA_964277815.1 uncultured Mucilaginibacter sp.
TCGAAGCCGTTGAAGTGGCCCTGAAAACCAAAGAAGTATTTGACCGTATGCACCTGCCCGTTTATATCAAAACATCCGGCTCTAAAGGCTTACACATTTACTGTTATGTGGGTGCTGCTTACGACTATGATTTTGTAAAGACATTTGCCGAGTATGTGGCCAACCTGGTACATGATGAACTGCCCGACACCACCAGCGTAGAGCGCAACCCGGCTAAGCGTAAAAATAAAACCTACATTGATTTTTTGCAGAACCGCCGCGGACAAACGATTGCCGCCCCCTACTCGGTACGGCCAAAGCCCGGTGCCACGGTGTCTACCCCGTTGCACTGGGATGAAGTTAACAACAACCTGTCGCTGGCCGATTTTACCATTTACACGCTTAAAAGTAGACTGGCAAATGTGGACGACCCTTGGAAAGAAATCCATCAAAAAAAAACTAATTTGAAAAAGGCTTTGGAGTTGTTGAAGAAAGAATGATAAGTATTTACCTCGCCACCCAAATCCAAGTTTAACTTGACGCCGCTGTAAGCTAAATTTGCATGAGATTCCTTTAAAAATAATGAGCTTAATTTTGAATATTAAACACCATTTTTGTTTATTTAAAAATTTCAACTGTTTGCAACCTTATTTATCGTGATGAATTCGAAGTGGTTTTGTTTTTTAATTGCGGGCTTAACCGTTCTTTTTAGTTGCAATCGACAGCCATCAAATGATGCTCAAAAAGACCGTCCAAAAAGTCAAAAAGCACTCCAAAAGGATACGATATCTTCCAAAAGCGCAACAATAAATGACACGAGTGTCATCAATGTTTTATATAATAGATTACCGACTATTGCATTGCCGTTTCTTCCTTCTAATCAAAATTCTTATCATAAAATAACTTGTAAAATACCCGCCTTACCCTACACATCTATAAATGACAAGAATTTAGCTTATGTTAAAAAACAAACTTTCTTAATACCTTTAGATAGTACTTTTATATTAAGTGAATTAAAAACCTTGCGTCCCAGGATAGTGAATCCCGATGGAGGAACATCTTTTGGGGACTTTGATTGTCTATCGGACTCAGCTAATTGTTTCAACACAGATGAATACGGTAAAATAGGAATTGTTTGTGCCTTAAAAGTAGATACCAACTATATGTGTCATATCATGCTGACTCGTAAAGACTGGTATTATAATGATCGGGGTATTTTAGCGTTAATCACTCCTCATGGTAAAATACTTGACTGGGTATTTTCCGATGGAGAACTTACTCAAGGAAACCCGCATGGCAATATCATAAGAACGCTTACAATCAATTCTGACAATTCGATAAAAATTGAAGAATATTCAGTTGGAGATAATTCAGAACATTACGAATTCACTGCAATTTATCATGTCAGCAACAGTAATTTTATCTTGAAAAAAAGAAAATTACGTGTGTTAGACCGATTAAGAAAATAAAATAAGTTTCCTCCGCGTTCTCGTGGCAACTTAAGTTATAGATTATTCTTGATGCTAATACTTTTAATATCAATGCATGCGCTCGCTGCTTTCATATCCCTAAAATTATATCATCTTTAGAACATCACTTACCAAATATACAAAATGAGCAATGTTTGCTGCTAAAACAACGTCATCCGCTATATCTTAATCCGCATCGCCAGATTCACCACGCGGCCATCTATCGGTGCCCATAATTGTTTAAACACGGGGCGGGTGATGGTGCCGGTATACAGGCTTTCGTAGCGCGATTGGCGGAAATCGTTGATGTTTTCGCAGTTGAGTGCAAAGCTTACGTGGCTGCCCCATTTGCGCTCAACCATGGCTGCAAGAAACGGAAAGTTGCGCACCCGCTGATTTTCATTGATGTATTGGTTGGTTTCCAGGCTGCCTTCAACCCCAAAACGCCACTGCCCTTCTATCTCGTAAGCTATGGTAGTGGATATTTTGTTTTGCGGACTAAACGGAAGATAAATGGTACGGTTGCTTAAAGCCTGCTTAGCCACGGTGTGGTTATAGCCAAAGTAAAGTTCCAATTCATCAATCTTCAGCCGTACATAAGTATCGGTACCCAGGGTATTGATGCGGAAACCGGCGTTGTTTAACGAGGTAGTGTTGTTGGCATTCATCACCGGGATGAGTGGATTGTTGATGTTGGTATAATAAAGCGCCTGGTCAACGTCAAGCGTGGCTTCATCACTCAATCGTACGTGGTAGTTGGCGTCAAAGTTTACACCGAACGAGCGCTCGGCCGTTAAATTAGAACTTAGCGGATTCAATGTAGCAAAGCTGCCTGCCAGTGTTTCGGGGATAAATACGTTCGGTGCCTTGTAACCCAGTCCGCTGCTTAAGCGTACCGACAAGGCCGAAACCGGTTTATATAACAAAGCAATACGCGGCAACACAAACCAACCGAAACGGTTATGATGGTCGGCACGCAAACCGGCCTCTACCAAAAACTTAGGGTTAATGTGCCAGCCGTCCTGCACAAAGGCGCCCAGGGTGTGGTAATCATAATCAGCCAGCGGCGAAATCACGGCACTGTTTTTTCTGAAATACTCGCCGGTGTAGTTACCGCCTACAATCAGCTCTTGCTGAGGCAGTTTTATCAGGTCGTTTACCTCCAGGTAGTCCGACAATTGGTTGCCTTTAAAAGTGAAACCCTCATCTACGTTGGTCAGGTTGTAATTGCTCACGCTGCCTTTGGCCGTCAGGCGGTTGGTGCTGTCGAGGTCGTTGCGGTAATGAAAATCGAATGTGTTACGATACGATTTATTCAGTTCGCTGTATTGATGTATGGCATCCGGGCGGTTATCAATTACCTGCATATCGCCGCCCAGGCGATTCTCGTGAGTAAAGGCATAGCCCGCATCCAGTTGCGAGCGGTTATTGATGTAGTAAAATAACCGGGGATGCACAATAGTGCTGTTTATTTGCGGCACGTCCGAAAAGCCATCCTTATTAACATCTACCGCGGTTTGCCAGGTTTGCTGAGCAGTAAGCGTTAATCCGACCTTGCCAAAACGCTGACTAAAATACCCGTTGGCATTGCTCTCTTTCAAAGTAGACCGGTTAAGCGTGAACGACAAGTCGCGCTCGGGTGTAGGCGCTTTGGAGATGAAGTTAATCAACCCGGCTATGGCACCACCGCCGTATAAGGTTGATGATGAGCCTTTAATAATTTCAATCTGCTTTAAATCTAGCGGCGGGATAGACAGCACACCAAAATTGCCCGAAAAACCATCATACAGCGGCAAACCGTCGCGCAGCAACTGGGTGTAGCGCCCGTTGAGGCCCTGCATCCGTATGGTGGTATTGCCCGTAGTGGCCGATGTTTGCTGCACGTGGATGACTGATAAATCGCCCAGGATGCTGGCCACATTGCCCGGCTTAATCATGTTTTCCTCTTCCATCTCCTCCTGCCCCAACACTTCTACCTTCATGGGCAAATCCTCAATGCGCGAGTTGGTACGGGTTGACGAAACAATAACCGCCTCCATCTCCTGTAGTTGCGGCATCAGGCTTATGGTATAAATTTTGGCGGTATCAGCCAACGGAAAAGCCAGGGTGATATTCAACTTATTGTACCCCACCCGGCTTACCGAAAACGTTTGGCTGCCCGTCGCTATATTCGAAAAGCGTACCCTACCTGCGGTATCGGTGTTGTGCGCAATGGCTTTGCCCTGCCAGGCAACGGTGGCGTCGGTTAAAGGTTTACGGGTAAGGCTATCCGTTACCGCAATTTTAATTTGGTGTTGAGCTAAAGCAATGTTGCTGCACAAAATGAGCAGCCATAAAAAACGTTTCATAAGATTTGGCTATCCGAACAAATATTGCCACAAACCTATCCTGCAAAATTGGAGGAATACTGGATATCCAAATCTTATTTATCTTGTTTTAAAATCTCTATCAAAACATTTTACATTTCACTCTCGGTTACCGCGTGATGGTGGCCACAACGGGCTCAATCAGTTTGCGAGACCCGGCGGCATCCAGGTGCAGGCCATCGGCCGTCATGGTTTCTACATCTAACCCAGGCGTAATGTAACCATTTACAAACAGGCAATGGTTTTGCCGGGCCACTTTGGCAAAAGTAGCGCTCATGGCTTGTACACGCTGCCCTCCACCTTTGTATTTCTCGGTAGTCTCGGCCTTGCTGCCATAGGGCGGCGGCGAAATCACCACAATTTTTGCTTTGCTGATGACCGGGTAACTACTATGCTGTATAGCGCCAATTAATTTAGCCAGGTTAGCCGGCACTTCCTGCTGACGGTCGGCAAAAACGGCTTTGGCATCGTTGGTACCCAGTTCTAAAATCACAAAATCATAGGGGCGTGTACCGGTGGCATCGGCCGCCTTTTTCAGGTTGGCATCAATTACCATTAAAGAGTTTAGCGTACTATCGCCCAAATTTAAAAACCCAATAGTACGGCCCGACTTGCTGATATTAAAAACTGTAGCATTAGGCAGCGCCGTTTGCAGTTGCACCGGCCAGCTCTGCGGAAAGGTGCCGTTGCTATCGCCCAGGGTTAATATATTGAGCCGGTTGTTGGACAAGGCTCCGTTTTGGGCACGAAGCATTACGGGGGCCAATATCATTAGCGTTAAAGCCAAAAAATGCCTGCGTATTTTCATGAGTTTGATTTTCAATTGATGACTGACGTTTAACTCCTAACCGGATTAATTATTGCATCCTGAACTTTGACTAACGCAGACATCTCACAGCTGTATTTCCTTATTTCTTTA
>CAXYKR010000112.1:0-6442 GCA_964277815.1 uncultured Mucilaginibacter sp.
CCGAGGTGATGTTAAACGCCGACTCCAAACTGGAGTTCCCGGTGGGTTTTACAGGTAACCAGCGTAAGGTTAAACTTACCGGCGAGGCTTACTTTGCCGTTACCAAAAATAAGCTGAAGCCTTTTGTTGTTACCACTGCCGGGCAAAATGTGCAGGTGTTAGGTACCAAATTTAACATCAGTAATTATGCAGAAGACGGTGGTGCGGTCACTACACTCACTGAGGGCAGTGTTAAAGTGAGTAACCAATCATCGGCAGCCATATTAAAACCTGGTCAGCAGAGCCATACATCAGCATCGGGTATCCAGGTTACGGAGGTTGATCCGGATAATTACAACGCCTGGCGCAACGGCGAATTTGTGTTTGAAAACGCTCCCTTAGATGTTATTATACATAAACTTTCGAGGTGGTATAACTTCGAAACAGACTACAGCAAGCTACCCCAAAAAAGCCTGTATATGAGAATCAGCAGTCAGGTTAATCTCTCCGACGTGCTTCATGTAATTACTACTACCAGTGGTGTAAAGTTTAAGATTGAAGAAGGGAGGGTAGTTGTGATGTAACGGCCGGCAGTACCAGCAATTAAGTTCTTATTTGTCTCCTATTAACTTCCCTAAATTTTACTATGATTATTTTTACCCGGATACAAAGGGGTGCACCCTTTTTATGTTCAAAAAAATACAAGCTATCAGCACTTTTAGTGTGCCTGGCTATGTTATTTTCTCTTCAGGTGTCGGCGCAAAAAATAAGCGTCAGCTACAAAAATGTTCCTTTTGAAAAGGCCATAGCCGATTTTTCTAAAAAAAGCGGTTACCAGTTTGTGTTTGATGCATCGTTTTTAAAAAATGCATCGCCGGTAAACTTAAGTGCTACCAACACTGACTTTGCCCAGTTATTGCCCCGCTTATTTGCAGGGCAGCCGTTTACTTACGAGGTAAACAAAAAAATTATCATCATTAAGGCTCGCCAGGCATTGGTAAATCCGGTGCAGGTTCGTGGTAAAGTTATTGATACGCTGGGCAACGGTTTGCCAGGTATTGATGTGCAAGTGAAAGGGGAGAGGGCGATGACTAAAACTGATGCTGATGGTACCTTTAGTATCTCGTCATACACTGAGTCGCCGGTTATTGTAACCCATAGTATGGGTTATACCTTAAAAGAAACGCCGCTGGTAAATATAAAATCGTCCGGTTTTATTTCGATTGTGATGCTGGCCAGCAATGTCAATTTAAAAGAGGTGGTGTTTACCGGTTATCAAACTTTTTCGAAAGAGCGCAGCACGGCAGCTATCACCAAAATTGATTCAACTACACTTAATCAGCAAATCAATCCAAGTTTGGCTTCGGCTCTTGAAGGGCGAGTTGCCGGTTTGCGTTTTGATGCAACCCGTAATGATTTGGTGCTGCGCGGACCTGCCACTTTTCAATCACTTAACGTAGGTACTTATCCATTAGTGGTGATTGATGGTTTGCCGACCAACTCCCGTATCGAGGATATCAATCCTTATGATATTGCTTCGGTTTACGTCTTGAAAGATGCCGCCGCAGCCTCCATATACGGTTCAAAATCGGCTAACGGCGTAATCGTGTTAACTACCAAAAGCGGCGCTAAAGGCAGCGTAAGCATTAATGCCAATGCCGATTTTTTTGTAACACAAAAGCCTGATTTAAACAAAATGCATTATGCATCTACCAGTCAGATTATTGATTACGAAACGGCTAAGTATAAAAACGAGGTGAGCAACTACGCCAATGCCGCTGCTATGTTTGCTTATTATGGCGATGTGGGCAATGGTATCATACGTTATTACTCGCCGCTTTACCAGCTTTACCGCTCACAGTATGAAGGAAAGCTTACTGCCGACCAGGTGAATAACACCCTGAACAGCTGGCGCAACAATGATTACTTTAAAGACTACTCAGACAACGTATGGCGTAACGAAAACCGTAACCGTTACAACCTGTCGTTAAGCTCGGGTTCAGCCAAAAGCAACACCTTTGTTTCGCTCAATTATGACGAGAATGCGATGCGTACTCAATACAATTATAGCAAAGCGCTGACCATGTATTTTAAAACGTCGTTTGATTTTAATAAATGGCTTACAGCTACCGTTGGTTTAAACGGCAGATATACGGTATCTAATGCTACCGATGGGACTTACGGTGATTACGCTTTGCAGGAGCGTTATAATCGTATTGTTGATAATAACGGCAATCTTGTTTTTTCTGATTACGCTAATGTGAGTGATGGTTTTTCGGGCGGTCTTATCAACGGGCAAATAATAGCCAAGCTGGCGGGCAACCCGGATTTTAAGTCGTATAAGTTTAATGTACTTAACGAATTACAAAACGGTATTACCAACACTAAAGCGTTGAATCTACGCGCGTTCACCAGTTTACGGGCCAAATTACTGAGGGGCTTAAACTACGAGGTTTCTTTTCAGTACGAAACCAATACGGCTAACCAAGAGCAATTTTACGACCAGGAGTCGTACAAAATGCGGTTTCTGTATAATGGTATGACCACCTTTAATACAGCCACTAACAAGTTTGAGCACAACGTTATAAACACCGGTGGCCGCTTTTATCAAAGCAACAAGCGAGCTTACAACTACACTTTTAGGCAGCAGCTTAATTTCGACCGGACTTTCAAAATCGGGAACACCGAGAATAATTTTACTGCCATCGGTGGTTTCGAGGCACGTCAAAACGAAGCACCTGTTTTTCTTTCGGATATAAGGTATAGTTATGACCCGCAATTACTGTCGTCACAACCTATGGATTTCAAAACACTGAGCACTACCGGTATTACCAGTTACTTGTACGGACGCCGTACCCTAAGCGGCAACAACGGTGCTCTCGAAAATCCGCTTAACCGGTACGTATCCATTTATGGTAACGGCGCCTATACCTTAAACAATAAATACAACTTGACATTTAGTGCGCGTGTTGACCAGGCCAGCTTTTTTGGCTTAGACCCCGAGTATCGCTGGAAACCTATTTGGTCGGCAGGTGCAGGCTGGAACGTGAGCAATGAAGAGTTTATGAAAGATGTTAACTGGCTGGATTACCTAAAAGCTCGCTTAACATATGGTATCAACGGTAACTCAGACTTAACGTCGTCACCATATGCAACGGCATCTTATCGTAACGACCAGTTGTATACCAACTTAATCTACACTAACATTACCGCTTTCCCTAATCCTAAACTACGTTGGGAAAAAGTAACTACTACCAACCTGGGTTTCGACTTTTCGGTATTTAAAAACCGTATCAAAGGTGCTGTTGATTTGTATAATCGTTACAGCTCCGACTTGCTGACCAATAACGATTTAGACCCAACCGTGGGTTTAAAAACACGTGTAATTAACAATGGTAATATGCGTAACCGCGGTATTGAGGTAAGCCTAAGTTCAGACTGGTTTAAGAACCGCGATTTCACCTTGGGTTCAACGGTGATATACGCTTATAACAAGAACACCATTATTGATGTAAATTACAGCACCCCTGGAGCGTTTTCTTACATATCTTCCCCTACAGATTTTTACTTTGCCAATACTTCCTTCCAAACCATGTATGCTTATAAATATGGCGGTATGGTTAATGGCTACCCATATTACCTGGACCAAAACGGAAATCCCAACGTGACTTTTGATGCTAACGGAACACCAACCAGTGTAACAGCTATCAACTCGCCATCAGCATTGGTAGCCGTGGGTAAGTTACTGCCCTCCTGGAATGGTTCGTTCTCGCAACGCATCCGTTATAAAAATTTACAGCTTAATATGTTGTTCGTTTACTCGGGTGGTAATAACCTGCGTAAAGAAGTTGTGCCATTGGCCGCGCTTACCTCAAATACTTACAACGAAGGTATTGGTCAGTTGTACACCAATGGCTATACTGATATGCCGCGTTTGTTTTTTGAATACCCTAATGCCATCAAAAACTACGCGACTACATTAAATGACTATTGGAGATACGGAGATAACCAGATTTTGAGTGCTGATTATATTAAGCTGCGTAATATCTCATTGTCGTATGCTATTCAGGCCGATTTTCTGAAGCGTTTCCATATGACCAATCTGCGTTTGACCGCCCAGGCTAATAACCTTTGGTACTGGAGTGCCGCAGGCAAAGACATCGACCCCGAGACTTATAGCCTTAATAGTGGTACCCGTGGATTGGTTATTCCTAAATCATTTTTATTCGGATTAAGTGTTGGATTTTAAATCATAATAAAACATGAAATTTAAAAAATCTCTCATACTCGCATTATCAAGCTTACTTAGTTTGTCGGCTTGTAATAAATACCTGGATGTTGTTCCGAAAGGCAAAACCGTTTTGTCTACTACGGACGATTATTACAAATTGGTTTCGTTTCCCAATCGCGGTTATCCTATCAATAATTTTAATTATCTCACCGATGACTTATGGATTAAGGAGTCTTACGTGATAGGATTGCCTAAAAGTATGGACATCATCAACTTCACTTTTGATGAACAGACCAACCGTCCCGAATATTTAACCAGCAGTAGTTTTTATAACCAGTGTTACGCCTATATTAACCGCTGGAACATGGTGTTGACTTTAATTGACGATTCTGAAGGCGATGCCTCCACCAAACAGTTAGCTAAGGCCGAAGCCAAGGTATTGCGTGCGTTTGATTATTTCTTGCTGATTAATGTTTATGCAAAATCTTATGACCCGGCTACGGCAGCAACTGATGGCGGTGTTGTGATTATGGATAAATATGATTTAGAAGCTAAAAGGCCAAAGTCGACCGTGGCAGAGGTGTACCAATTTATTCAGCAAAACATTGACGAGGCATTGCCTTATTTGCAGGAGAAACCTTTGGATGCTTACCATCCTTCGCTGGCTTTTGCTTATGCACTAAAAACCAAAGTGCATTTATTTAAGCGGGAATATACTGATGCTAAAGCCGCCGCACAAAAATCATTAGGTTACAACGGGCAAATATTTGACCTCGTAAAATACACTGTGCAGGGCGGACCGAACGTTTTGCCGGTTACAGCAGCCGATAATCCGGAAGTTTTGAATTACGCCTACATGACGGGTTATAACGAGATGAACTTTGCTTATACTTATTTAATAAGTCCTGAGTTAAAATCACTGTTTAACACTACTGATGCCCGTTACAATTTGTTTTTTACAACTGGGCCCAGCTCTTTTATTGATGCCGGTTCGGGTACCGCTTACTGGAATGTGCCATACACCAAGTTTTTCTACCCAACCGTAGGTATGAAGACTACAGAAGTTTACCTGATGCTGGCCGAATGCTACGCACGTGAGGGCAGGTTGAGTGATGCCATAAGCATCATCAACAATTTGCGTTCAAAACGTATTACCAATGCTGCACAGGCGCAACTGGCTACGCCAACCACTACCAAGGCTACTATGGATATTATAATCCAGGAACGCCGTAAAGAATTAATGTTCGGTGTAAACCGCTTTTTTGACCTGAAGCGTTTTAACCTGGAGCCCGATTATGCCAAAACACTCACCCGGACGTTCCCGATAGTAACTAAAACGGTGCCTCAGCAAACCTATACCCTTAAACCAAATTCAAGGATGTACATTATTCCGTTTGCGCAAGATGTGTTAAAGCTTAACCCGTCATTAACACTCAATACAGACGAAACCATCCCATTTAGATAAGCGAAATTTTGAACATGAAACAGTTATTGGTGTATGGCTTTTTGCTATGCGGTTTAACCTCATTTGCCCAAAAAGCGCCTGTACCCGTTGTAAAACCGGATAGTTTGAAAAAGCCGGTGGCAGTGCAGCCTTATAGTAAAATTATCAATAGCACTGCTATAAAACAGCGCGGTATGTTTACCATTGATTATGTAGACAGCAAGTGGTATTTTGAAATACCCGACTCGTTGTTTAACCGTAATCTGTTGGTAGTTACCCGTTATGTAGGTACGCCGCAGGGCGGCCCGCCTTACGGTGGCGAAGAAGCTAACGAGCAAAGCATCTATTTTGAAAAGATGGCCGGTAACAAGGTGCTGCTGCGGGCGGTAGTTTACCGACAGGATGGTGCCGATAGTACGCAGGCCATATACAAGGCTGTACAAAATTCTAACGTTAACCCCATCGTAGCCACCTTTGATGTGAAGGCGGTAAATCCGGCCGATAAAAGTTCCGTGATTGAGGTAACTGATCTTTTTAAAAAGGATAACACAGTGATGTCCATCTCGGCCGAAAACAAGACCAGCAATAAGCTGGGCAGTTTGGCCGACGATCGTACTTTCATCAGCCAGATGCGTGCTTACCCCATCAATATTGAGGTTAAAACAACGCGTACTTACACCACTACATCGCCGGCCTCGAACGCAGGGCGTGCGGCAGGGGCTATCACATTTAACATGAATACTTCTTTGGTGCTGTTGCCCAATGTGCCTATGAAAAAGCGACTGTTT
>CAXYKR010000113.1:0-12535 GCA_964277815.1 uncultured Mucilaginibacter sp.
GTTTGCCTTGCGGTTCTGGATTTTATTTTCGTTAAACCAGGCAGTAAAAAATTTATAAAATAATAGGAACGGTATACCTGCCAACACAAAGTAACGGATAGTCGACAACGTAAAATGTTTAAACAGGATGGCTGATGTCTCTTGCATAACGCTTCTTGTTAAATCTGTTGATACAAATTTAAAGTGGGCAATGCCCTGCAACAGTTAACAAAAGATAATTAACGTTTCGGCGTTTGACTGATTCGCTTGCGGATGCGGCTTAACGACACCGGCGTAATACCCAGCAGCGTAGCCAAGTGTTTATTGGGCACGCGGTTAAAAATGTTAGGCTTTTCGGTGAGTAATTGCAGGTAGCGTTCTTCGGGCGTGAGCAGCACGAATGACTCCATGCGTTCAAGCGCTTCAGAAAGCATACGTAGTAAGATAACGTTACGGTAGGATGATAGCTTAGGGTTATTATCCAATATGTTCTCCATCCGGCCATAATCCATCTCCATCAGCGTAGTATCTTCAAGTGCCTGGTACGTAAAACGGGAGGGCTGGTTTAAAATCACCGTATCGTGCGAGGCGATGAACTGGTTTTCCCAGCGCAGCATCAGCGTTACATCGTCACCATTATCTTTGATGCGGTACGCCCTGATGAGTCCTTTGCGAATGAAACCCAACTTTTTAGAAATCGCGCCCTCTTCAATATAAACACCTCCGGCCGGTATGCGTTTTACCTGCGCCATATTGAACAACTCATACAAATCACCCAGGCTTAACCCTTTAAAAATGCCGAGGTAAAATTGAATGTCTTCGGTGCTGAGCATTATTTATTCTTAGAATTGTGGCGTTCCTGGTTGCAAGTATATTCGACATACTATGTCAGACGTTCCATAATTGCATAAGAACTATATTCAATGGGAGTTGATTACACGCATATTCTTCTATGACCCCATACTTTGAGTATTGCGATACGTTAAAACCATCCTCTATGTCATTGTACCAAATCACTAGTTTTCCCATAATTCCTACTGCCCAAAAACCGTTACCTTCTTCACCGTATCCTTTCTCAATCCATTTTTCAGGTTCGATACGGATAAGATTCCAAAACGTTGATAAAGTATTGGAAAGCTCTTGTTCAGCTTCTTGAATTTCATTTTGTAAATTCACATAGGTAATAGGTGCCCAAGTCATAAATAAAAACTAATCTGCGTCAACTTCCTGCATGTACATTTCATCAATGGCTTGGGCGTATTTTTTTTCAATCACTTTACGCTTAGCTTTCAAAGTAACGGTCATTTCACCTTCTTCCATGCTGAATGGATTGCGTTTGATTTTAAAGTTCTTGATTCGCTCAAACTTGGCCAGCTCATTGCTTAACTTGCGGATGTCTTGCGCCAACCAGTCGGTTACCTGCTTATCATCCACAAAAGGTTCGGGTTGCTCAAACCAGCTTTCTTTAAAGCCAAAGGTTTCTTGCAGCAGTTCTTTGGGCGGTACAATGATGGCGGTAACGTACTCGCGGCGGTCGCCCACTAAAAATATCTGTTCTATTTTTGCGCTTTTGAGGTAAGTGTTTTCTACCGGTGTTGGGTAGATGTTTTTGCCATAAGCATTCACCAGCATGTTTTTCAGGCGGTCGGTAATTTGCACGTAGCCTTTGTAAAACCGGCCAATATCGCCGCTATGAAACCAGCCGTTGGCATCAATAGCTGCTTTGGTTTCTTCGGGTTTGTTCCAGTAACCCTTCATTACAGCTACCCCTTTAATCAGTATTTCGCCTTCAGGAGAGGTAAACTGCGGGTCCATCGACTGATGTGTTTGTACGGTATAAATTTTACCGGTTTCTACATCCTGGATGCCAAATTCTGAACCCGGCAAGATGCGGCCTGCGGTGCCATACACCTGGCGGTCAAATTCAGTTACACAAACCGGACCGGTAGTTTCGGTAAGCCCGTAGCCTTCAAGCACCGGGATGCCCACATTGCCAAAAAACTCACCCACATTTTTAGGTAAAGCACCACCACCCGAAATCAAGAATTTTAAACGGCCACCGGTCTTTTCTTTGATTTTGCTAAACACCAGTTTATCGGCCAACCTGTATTGGTTGCGTAAAACAAGGCCGGGCTTTTTACCACTTTCGCGAGCGGTGCGGTATTTAAAACCCACTTCAAAAGCCCAATTAAAAATTTTGGTTTTCATGCCACCGGCTGTAGTGCCGTTTTTCATGGCTTTGTCGTGAATGCGCTCCAATAAACGGGGTACGCAATTCATGATGGTGGGCCGAACCTCGGTCATGTTTTTAGCCAGCAGTTCCAGGCTTTGCGAAAAAGCAATACGTGCGCCGGCGCCCATACAAATGTAATAGGTAGCCGCCCGCTCAAACACATGCGACAATGGCAAAAACGACAGGAACACATCGTCTTTATCTACAATCGAAATCTGGCTCAAGCCGCCCCACACGGTTTGAACAAAGTTGCTATGCATAAGCATCACGCCTTTGGGTGTACCGGTAGTACCCGAGGTGTAAATGAGGCACGACAAATCTGAAGGCAAAATGGCCTCGCGGGCAATATTAATGGTTTGGCTGTATTGCTTAACCAGCGGTAGCCCTTGTTGTATCACATCAGCCAAACTGATGACACCGGCATTCAGGTTGGCCTTTTCGGTGTACTTTTCAAACTCACCAAAAGCCGGGATAATGCGCATAAGCGCCGGGCAGCTATTGGCTACCTTAACCACTTTACGCAACAAAAACGGATTACCCACCAGCAATACTTTTAAGCCAGAATCGTTTAAAATATATTCGGTTTCGGCCTCGGTAAGGGTAGGATAGATGGATGTATTGATAGCACCAATTTGCTGTAGCGCCTGGTCAAAATAAATATACTCCGGGCAGTTTTCAATCACCAACCCAATACGGTCTCCTTTTTTGATACCCAAGTGCAGAAACCAAGCCGATATAGCATCAATATTTTCGATGGCCTCGCGGTAAGAGATATCCACCCAGGCATCTTTAACCTTGTGCGTTAAAAATGGATGCGTGTCCGGGTGAATATGAGCAACAATATGGCGAATTAAAGCAGGAACAGTAGTTGGCTTTTGAACGGCGTTCATCAAGTTTAAATGTTTGGCTTATAACAAAAAACAAACTTAGGGCAAGTATTTAATATATGCAATACCAGGTTATCCGCCCTTGTAAAATAGCTACAATGGTGTTTTTCTTTTGTTTGATGATGAATATCTTAACTTGCCTTCGTCATCCGCGTACAAACATCATCAAAAATGCATGCCAGATTAAATTATTGAACTTTAACTTTAAGTGGTTCTACATGGCGAAAGGCGTAATAATCAATGTCCTCAATTTCTACTTTCATCGGGGCATTGGTTTTCACGATGTTTACATTCAAACTTCCGTCTGGATTAAGCGGCACAGATACATAGCGTTTGCTATCGGCCATGGCGGGGGTGATACTGCCCTTAATTAAATTAGCGGTCAGGGCAATAGCAATGATGGTGAGGATGATTTTGGTGTAAAGGTCGGTTTTCATGATTTTTATCGCTTTATCTAATTATTGGATTTAAGGATTTATCTTTTTTATTTCGGTTTTTCCTGGTATCTCAGATGCAACCACTTTCAATTCGTCATTTGGTACAAACAGCGGGGATGTTGTTTTATAAGGAACTCTAGCGGAAGGAACAACTGCCCTTGCCGGTACTAGATGAGTGTCCTGGTCGTCAAAAAAAATATGAGCTTTAAAGGCCTTTAACACTTTGTCTTTAGACAGTCCGCCCAAGAAAAAAGCCTCATCAACATAAACATCCCACTCTCTAAGAGTATTTAATACTCTCATATGTGATGGGCTGTTTCGTGCGGTAACAATCGCAAGTCTCAAAGGTGAAAGTTCAATACCGGTTTCCATTTTACGCTGAATTCTTGATAACGTTTTTAGTAATTTAGCATAAGGTCCTTCATTCAAAGGTACTATTGAATTATTTAATTCGTTTTCATGAAATGCTTTTATGCCTTTAGTTTTATATATCTGTTCGGAATCGTCAGAGAAAATAACTGCGTCTGCATCGAAGGCAATTCTGACAGTTGTTGTTTCGGGAGTGAATCCAGTAGGTGGATCATAAATTAATGCCGCTGCTGCCGTGCCTGAGTCTATAATTTTTTGCACGTCATTCTCGTCTTTGGAAAGAAATAAATCTACATCAAAGGCGTCTATATAATCATACAAAGGTTCACCACCTGTAAAAGCAGACCTTGTAATATCTAAGTTGTATTTTTTTACTGAATTTAAAACTCTAATCCCTGTCTCTGGACTGTTTCTAGACATTACAATAACTTCAACCAATCTGGTACCTTCTTGAGCTAATTTGTTTAAGTTAAGCAGAGCATTGACGATATAAAATCCAGTTCCAGGTTCTAAGAGGACATCCTCTCGTTCTTTTTGGTATTTTCTATATTCTACAATTCCCTGTTCACGAAATAATTTGTTCTCTTCTTCTAGGTTGAAAAGAGCTCTTGTAGAAATTCCAACTACAAGAGTGTCCGAAAGCGATAAAGGCATAGATTTGTCTAATTTATGCTAAGATATTTTTTTCCAATTAAAAGAACTATTAAAGGAGCTTTTAATTCTGGTTATAAAATAGTTACGGCTATTTAAATCAGCTTTACAACATGTAAATGGTAGCTGAAATTTATATGTGTTGTGAATTTAACAAAAAAAGGCACCCCAACCGGAGTGCCTTTCCAAAATTTTATTAAATCCCTTTACACCGAGAAGCTCTCGCCACAGCCGCAGGTACGGCTAGCGTTAGGGTTGTGAAAGTTAAAACCTTTGCCGTTCAGCCCATCAGAAAAGTCGAGCTCGGTACCGGCCAGGTATAAAAATGATTTCATATCCAGGGCCATACGTACGCCTTTGTCTTCAAAAAACTGATCGCCTTTTTTTTCCTCGTTATCAAAGTCGAGGTTGTATGATAAACCCGAACAGCCGCCGCCCTGCACCGAAACCCGTAAAAAATACGAGGCATCCAGCCCGGCATCCTGCATCAGGTGATCAATTTTGCTTTTAGCTTTATCTGTTACGGTTACCATATGTTTTAGAATTTAGAGTTTAGAATCAAGAATACAGAGGCATATCAAAAGAAATGGTTTAAGAGATTTTTAAAAAGCGCTTACATCCTGACTCTTGATTCTATATTCGTGACTCACCAAATTAATGGTGTGATTTTTCTGTTTCGATAGGCGCCAGGCCATTTTTAACGCGGTAATCGTTAATGGCAGCTTTGATGGCATCTTCTGCCAATACCGAACAGTGAATTTTTACCGGTGGCAGGGCAAGCTCTTCAACAATATCCATGTTGTCAATCGCCATTGCATCGTCGATGCTTTTGCCTTTTAACCACTCGGTTGCTAATGATGAAGAAGCGATAGCCGAACCACAGCCGAAAGTTTTAAACTTAGCGTCGGTGATTACGTTGTTATCGTCAACCTCAATTTGCAGGCGCATTACGTCACCACACTCGGGTGCACCTACTAAACCTGTACCCACTTTGTGACTGCTTTTGTCAAGCGTACCCACGTTACGCGGGTTGGTGTAATGGTCAATTACTTTATCTGAATAAGCCATAGCTTTAAGTTTTTATCAGAATTTACTGAATTTATAAATTAACAGAATTCAGTATCTGGTTTGTATTAATTGTGTTTCTAAATCTGTGCCAAAATTATCTCTAAATCAGCACATTTTATCATCAGTCATTTTTATTAACTCATCTGCACATTTGCATATCTGCAAATCCGCACATCAATTAATGTTCAGCCCACTCAATCGAGTTCAGGTCGATGCCTTCTTTAAACATTTCCCACAGCGGAGAAAGTTCGCGCAGGTGAGTAACGGCTTTACGCGTTACCTCGATGGCATAATCTACTTCTTCTTCGGTAGTGAAACGGCCTAAACCAAAACGGATAGAAGAGTGTGCCAAATCATCAGACAAGCCTAAACTTTTCAGTACGTATGATGGCTCTAAAGAAGCCGAAGTACAAGCCGAGCCAGATGATACTGCTAAATCTTTCATCGCCATCATCAAACCTTCACCCTCCACATATTTGAAAGAAATATTGGCAGTGTGAGGTAAACGGTGTTCTTGGTTACCATTAACATAGCTTTCTTCCAGTTTGGTCAGTTCGTTCTGCAATTTATCGCGCAGGGCAGATAAACGGGCAGCTTCGCTTTCCATTTCGTTGTAAGCAATTTCGCAGGCTTTACCTAAACCTACAATGCCAGGTACGTTTAAAGTTCCGGAGCGCATACCGCGTTCGTGGCCACCGCCGTCCATTTGGGCAGTAACTTTAACACGTGGTCCTTTACGGCGTACGTACAAAGCACCTACGCCTTTAGGGCCATACATCTTATGAGCCGATAAAGCTAATAAGTCGATACCATCACGGTTAACATCAACCGAAATTTTACCTACCGCCTGGGTAGCATCGGTCATAAATAAAGCGCCGTGTTTGTGGGCAATATCAGCAATCTGCCTAACCGGCTGAATCACGCCAATCTCGTTGTTGCCATACATAATCGAAACCAGGATAGTCTCGGGAGTCATGGCTGCTTCCAATTCGGCTAAATCAACCAGGCCGTCTTCTTTAACCGGCAGGTAAGTAACCTTGCCGCCTAATTTTTCAACGTGCTTACAGGCGTCTAAAACAGCTTTATGTTCGGTAACTGCAGTAATAATGTGGTTACCCTTGTCTTTATACATCTCGAACACCCCTTTAATAGCCAGGTTGTCTGACTCGGTAGCACCCGAAGTAAAGATGATTTCTTTCTCGCTTGCACCAATCAGTTTTGCCACCTGCTCACGGGCGTAATCAACACCCTCTTCGGCTACCCATCCAAAATGGTGGTTGCGGCTGGCCGCATTACCAAACTTTTGTGTAAAGTAAGGCAGCATAGCTTCCAGCACCCGAGGATCAATAGGGGTGGTGGCGTTGTTGTCTAAATATATAGGAAGGTTCATATCCGTTGTATTAATCATACAAAGATAAGTATTCTTTTATAGTTAAGTTATACTAAAGAGATAGAGTACGTCATGTTTTTGCCATTTTAGGATGGTTCGAAAGTGGCGTACATCCATATTGAATTGTAGATAAGAATTTAATAGCGTTGAAGGATAATAGCAACTGCCAACATTAATCAATTATTAATACACCGGCAAGGTAAACCAAAACGTGCTGCCTTTGCCCAGTTCGCTACTCACACCAACTTCGCCTTTGTGGTGTTCCACAATTTCGCGGCAGAGGTAAAGGCCGATGCCGAAACCGGCAATATCTTTAGTTTGCTGACCTTTTACGCGGTAGTAGCGCTCAAATAACTGACCTTGTTCTTCTGGAGGTATGCCAATGCCCTCGTCTTTTACGCTCAGCCGCAGTAGATTATTGTTTAAGGTGTAATTTACCTTAACTGTAGTACCCATGGGTGAGTACTTGGCGGCGTTGCTGATATAGTTATTGATGACCTGACCAATCTTATCGCGGTCGGCAGTGAGCCACACGGCCTCGCCCGGGTTAAAAATAATGCGGTGACTGTTAATAGTAGTTAAAGTCTCTTCTTCAACCTCGTGCAGTAGGGCAGCCATATCAAACTGTTGCTTATTGATGTGGATTTTACCCGACTCGAGCCGCGACACATTCAAAAAGCCGTTAATCATTGTCGTCATTTTGGCTAACTGCTTGGCGGCTTTATCCATAATGCCGGCTATCAGCTCATCACCGTTTTTAGCGGCACGGCTGCGCGAAACTTGGATGTAGCCAATGGTTGAGGTAAGCGGTGTTTTTAACTCGTGGCTCACCATGCTGATGAAATCATTTTTACGCTGGTCGTCGCGTCGCTGTTCCGTAACGTCGGTGCAAGTGCCAAACCATTTTTCAATCACCCCGGCAGCGTTACGGTACGGCACCGCGCGCGATAAAAACCAACGGTATTGCCCATTGGCGCCCAGCAACGGGAAGGTATCTTCCCAGGTTTCACCATGGCTAATGTAGTGGTTGTATTTTTTGATAATGTGCTGAGCATAGTCGGGGTGAAGCAGGTTTTGCCAGTTGTTGCCGTTCGAATAGGTCGCGCTGGTAACCGTGTATTTATACCACTGCTCATTAAACCAATAAGCAACGCCCCTGGCATCTGCCATCCAGGCCAACTGTGCCATATTATCGGTTATAAGGCGTAACTGTGCCTCGCTTTCCTGCAACTGTTGCTGCACGTGCATCAGCTGTTCATTGATGCTGTGTAATTCCTCATTGGTTGAGGTAAGCTCTTCATTTGAGGTGGCCAGCTCTTCATTAATTTGCTGCAGGGCGGCTTCTTTATCCAATAATTCTTCGCGCGCGGCAACCGCATCAGTAATATCCATCACGCTTCCAATAAAGCGCTGCGGCATGCGCAAGTCGTTGAAAAACACCTGCCCGATGGCACGTACATACCTGATGCGGCCATCATCAACGGCAACGGTTCGAAACTCCACATCGTAACGGCCACCGGTGAGGCTTTGGTTGTAGGCATCGGCAACGGCTTGTAAGGTACGTTCGCGGTCGTCTGGATGCAGGCCTTGCACAAAGTCGGCAGTATAGGTAACCTGCTGGTTGGCGCTGACACCAAAAAGCTCCTTGCAGCGCTCATCCCATACCAGTTTATCGTTCACCACATCCAAGTCAAACAAGCCCAATTTGGCCGCCTGTTTGGCCAGTTTAGCCTGCTCAAGCGCAGCTTTTAAGATAATTTCGCTGTTTTTGAGTTGGGTATTTAATGTTTCCTGCAGGTCATAAGCGTTTCGGAGTTCGCTATTCATTGATAGCATTTCTTCGTTAAGGGCCGTCAGCTCATTGTTGATGGCTAATAACTCCTCGTTGCTGGTACGCAGTTCCTCGTTTACTACGGCAGTTTCTTCGTTAGCACTTTGCAGGTCTTCCTTCCGGGTTTCGAGTTCCTGGTTTAGCTCTATGATGCGTTTGTTGGCTGTTTCGAGTTCTACTACTTTTTTTCGCAACTCAAGTTTATCCATTACCTGCCGGCCCAATAGTTGCAGGGCCATTTGCTGACTCTCGCTGAGTTTGCGTGCCTGTACATCAAACACGCAAAGTGTCCCTAACGGAAATCCTTGGTCGTTAACCAGTGGAACGCCGGCATAAAATGCAATACCCATACCGGTTACAATAGGATTTTGGGCAAAGCGAATGTCTTGCCGGGCATCTTCAACCAACATAATGGGTTGCGGCGATGCGATGGCATGAGCACAAAACGAAATCTCTTTGCCCGACTCGGTAAGTTCAGTTCCTTTTTTTGCTTTAAACCAATGGCGTTTATCATCTAAAAAACCAACCAGTGCAATAGGGGTTTGGCATATGGCAGAAGCCAGTTCGGCAATGTTGTCAAAATCTTTTTCGGATGCGGTGTCGAGAATTTGATAGGACAGTAATGCATCCTGACGGGCAATTTCATTATCGGGCAGCGGAACGGATAGATTTGACACGGCTTTATAGAATAATATCCTTGCAAAAGTACGCAAAATTGCATGCACACCTTCGACTGAAATACTTGTTGAGACATTTAATCTCGAAAAATAGTTTTATCTTTTTTTAAATTATTAATAGTAAAGGTAGTAAGGCTCGAGCAGGTCAGGTGTGTAGTGCAGCAGGTAGTGGTCGTAACTGGATAATCCCAACACGCCACGGCGGTTGTTCAACTCATCGGGGTTAACAATGGGCAAAGGTTCATACTGTTTAACCACGCCGCGGGTTTGCTTCATTTGAGTTCCGTAAATTTGATGGCCGGTCTCCTGCAGAGCAATCCTGTCGGCAATGATGGCAAAACCATAGGGTGGTAGTAATCCTTGTTTGGTTGCCCGCTCCAAAAAAGGAAAATACTTTTTTTGAGTGGGCAAACCCGCATGCATAAATGTAATGAGGAGCACCCAGGGTCCGGCCTCGCCGTAGTGTGCGGCACCCTTCCATCCCCAGGTGTTTACAATAGAAAGTATTTTAACGAGGACTACCGAATCATCGGCTGCAAATTGTCTTTTTAAAGCAGTTACTACCGCCGAATACCTGCCGTAACGGCTTACCAATAAATCAAATATGTTTTTGTTAATGCGGTAGGTTTGTAGTATTTCGGACATTTCGGTAGCTACCGGCACATTAAGCGAATCGGGTAGTGCCTTAAATGTAAGCGCGTAACTGCGGCCGCTGTTAAACAGCAGGTAAAGGGCAAGCAACAGGAGGTGGAGTGCTTTAATCATGATGTTTGTATATGTAGTTTTAGGTCAGGCCGATGAAATGCATGGTCGGTGCGTTACCTCATCATTGCCTCAGCTAAAATACCCCGTTGGGCTTAACCGAGTTTATTATTTAACATACCTTAACAAAAGGGCCTGGCAGCACCGGTGATTTTGCTTATAATTGTTATATTTGCAGCACCTTCAAAGCACATCATACGTATAGTTAATTGACTGAAAAATTAACCGAAAAAAGATTTTATATTTAAAATCCAATCAGTATATTTGCGCCTCTTTTGAAAGGAAAGTAACACAACATGAAAAAAGACCTGCATCCCTCAAACTATAGATTAGTTGTTTTTAAAGATATGTCTAACGACTATTCTTTTATCACTAAATCATGCATTGATACTCGCGAAACCGTACAGTGGGAAGACGGTAACGAATATCCGTTAGTTAAATTAGAGATTTCGCACACCTCGCACCCATTCTACACCGGTAAAATGAAACTGGTAGATACTGCAGGTCGTATCGATAAATTCCGTAGCCGTTACGCTAAAAAGTAATCGCTGCTATAAAATAATTATAAGTCTGGGCCTTAAACAGCCTGGACTTTTTTATTTTTGGCCCATGGCTGTTATACTGTTTGACGATACCGCACATCACACCTTACGTCCGTTAACCTTTACCCGTCCGGTAGCCAACCTGCGCTTAGGTATACTCACCATTGCCGAAAAATGGTACAGGCACCTGCAAACAGATTATTCGTATTTAACACAACCTTATCTGCAAGCCAAATTTTCGGTACAATTACAGGAACAAAACCTGTTGATTAACGGCTCTGTTTGCCCTGATGAGGATTTGCTCGAGGCCATCGACCGTTTGCGTCCCGGCCAGGCACTTTACAGTGCCGACTACTTAATAGCCGTAAAACTGAGTCAATCCGAAGCTGCTGCATTTACGTTTGAACAGCAATTTGATGACCGAGTAGTTTATGAATTACCGCACATCAGCATACGCTACCCCGACCATATTTTTAAAAACAACGATACCGAACTGCGGCGCGATTTCGCCTTGCTGACCAAAGGCCGGAGCAGTGCCAACATCAGCAGCACCAACACCATCATCGGGTCCAACTTTTTTGCTGAAGAGGATGCCGTAGCCGAATGCTCCACCTTTAACACCACCAATGGCCCCATTTATTTGGGTCCGCGTACGGAGGTTTGGGAAGGCACGCACATAAGAGGCGGACTGGCGCTTTGCCACGATTCGCAGATTAAAATGGGGACCAAAATTTACGGTGCTACTACTATTGGCCCCAAAAGTAGGGTAGGAGGCGAAATCAATAATGCCGTTATTTGGGGAAACTCGTCCAAAGGGCACGAGGGTTACTTAGGCAATTCGGTGGTAGGCGAGTGGTGCAATATGGGGGCCGATTCTAACAACTCCAACCTTAAAAATAATTACGCCGAGGTAAAGCTTTGGGATTACACCGCCCGGCATTTTCGTAAAACCGGACTGCAGTTTTGCGGCCTCATCATGGCCGACCATGCCAAGTGTGGCATCAACACCATGTTTAATACGGGTACTGTAGTGGGCGTGAGCGCTAACGTGTTTGGCGGTGGCTTTCCGCGTAATTTTATACCTGATTTTGCCTGGGGCGGCGCACATGGTTTTGAGGTTTACAGCCTTGATAAAATGTTAGAAACCGTAAAACTGGTTTACGAACGCAAAAATTTAGAGCTGGATGCCATAGAGCGCCAGTTACTTACTGATATATTTAATTTAACCCAACCATACAGAGTATTTTAAAAAAGCACATCATGAGAAAAAAAATAGTTGCCGGCAACTGGAAAATGAACCTGGATTATAACGAAGGTTTAGCCCTGTTTTCTGAGATTGTAAACATGGTAAAAGATGAAGTTACCGGGCAGCAGCAAGCCGTAGTTTGTTCGCCGTTTATTCATTTATACAGCCTGGCCCAACTGGCCAAAGGATATGATAAAGTAGCTGTAGGCGCACAAAACATTAACGACCACGAGGCTGGCGCTTATACCGGCGAAACATCGGCCAAGATGGTAAAATCAACCGGTGCGGCTTACGTAATTTTAGGCCACTCTGAGCGTCGCCAGTATTTTGGTGAAGACAATAAGCTTTTAGCCGTTAAAACCGACGTAGCCCTGAAAAACGGCTTGAAACCAATTTTCTGTATTGGCGAAACTTTAGACGAGCGCGAAGCCGAGCAGCATTTTGACGTGATTAAAACCCAGTT
>CAXYKR010000114.1:0-11442 GCA_964277815.1 uncultured Mucilaginibacter sp.
CTTTATTACCGGGTTGCATCAAAGTCCTTTTCACGGCTTCTCGGTCGAGTTTGCCGAGCATCGCTTATACAATAACGGCGAGTCGGTTAAAAACATCGACTGGAAATTATTTGCCAAAACAGATAAGCAGTTTGTCAAACAGTTTGAAGAAGAAACCAATCTGCGCTGTTATCTCTTTCTCGATACCTCATCCTCCATGAATTATCCTCAAAAGGGGATGAGCAAGCTACAGTTTTCGGTATATGCCATAGCCTCGTTGATGTATTTGTTTAAAAAACAACGGGATGCATTCGGCTTGGGCTTGTTTTCGGAAGGCGTTGATTGGTTAAGTGCGGCCCGTTCCACCTCAACGCATCTGTTTTATTTGTTTGCCAAGCTGGAGAAAGCTTATAATCAACCTAAAAGCAACGCACCCACCAACCTGAGTAACGTAATTCATCACATTGCCGAAGAAGTGCATCAACGGTCGATAATTATTATTTTTAGCGACATGCTCGAAAACAGCATGAATACTGAGAAGGCGCAGGCCTTGTTTGCCGCCTTGCAGCACCTGCGTTATAACAAGCACGAAGTCACCATTTTTAACGTGAACGACCGTCAGCACGAGGTTGATTTTAAATTTGATAACCGCCCGCATCATTTTATTGACATGGAAAGCGGCGAAGAAGTAAAGGTGCATCCGGGCCGGGTGCGCGAAAGCTACCAATCGGCATTGCAGCAATACCGCCACGAGTTGGAACTTAAGTGCGCCCAATACCAGGTAGAATTGGTGGACGCTAACCTGCACGAGGGGTATAACCCTTTGCTCAAAGCTTACCTGGTTAAACGCAACAAAGTAATTTAACAGGCGGGCAATTAAACGTTTGTTGGGATAACTATTCTATAATGGCAAAATAACCGCTAATTTGCCGCTAATGTCAAAAATATAAAACTATACACCTGTATAATTTGTGTACAATAGGAATCATCAGATTTACCGGTTGGCATCATTTTTATAGTATAGACAGGTACATTTAGCTGATACAAAATATAACTATTAATTCCCGTATGAGACTTTCCATCGAGCGTAAAGCTGTAAAAGTAAACCCTGATTCAAAGCGCGTTATTGCCCGATTTTTCTTTAATGGTAATGAGCGGTCAAAAGAAGTGATACAGCGTATCATGGCGGTTGACGAAGATAAAGTATTTGGCCTCATTTCGCCATTATTACAAGAGTACTCTTCCCGGCACCGAAATATTACCCGCGTACTTAACCGCCACTGCGCCAAACTTAAAGACCTGTTTGACGAGTTAGGTATCGATTTTGATTCGCTCACTGTATATCGCAAGTTACTGATTGGTTCGTATTTTACACACGAGTATTCCATCGAGTCGGCTGCGTTTTTTAACCCATCTATTATAGATGACCCGGACCAAAGTGATTTGGAAGAAGGCGAACGCCGGGTAATTATGAGCTTTAGAGCGGTAGGCGAAGGGCACATTTCTTCTATTACATTCCGTCGGGCCTTGTTTGATAAATACAATAACATCACGGTATTACCTGCCGGTAACTACATTGACGAGGCTGAAATTGTACGCAACGCGGTATACAACAAGAAGCTGTTTTTTGAAAAAGCAGTAACTACCCAAATCAATATTGATGTGTTGAAAGAACTGGAGAGTAAGCTTGACCATCATTTTGAATACTCCAACTTGCGTCGATTAGTGCTGGATTCGCAGAAGATGCATGAAGATGGCCTGACCAAATTGGAGTACGATAAAATACTTTGGTTAGCCGACTCGTACTATGAAATTGTATTCTCGCTGGATACCGATATATCTGACCGGGTAATTTTCCCTATCTCGGAGTATGAGCGTAAAGGTATTGAGGATGCCCGCTTTGTTAAGTTTATTAACGAGGATGGTAGCTGGTCATACTACGCCACTTATACAGCTTACGATGGTGCGCTGATTATGCCAAAGCTGTTGCAAACTAATGATTTTATCAATTTCCGGATTATGCCGCTTTACGGTGCCGGTTCGCAAAACAAAAACCTGGCGCTGTTTCCGCGTAAAATCAATGGCAAGTATGTGATGATGTCGCGTATTGATGGGTGCAACAACTACATCATGTACTCAGACAAGATTAACATTTGGGAAAACCCTCAACTGCTGCAAAAACCAAAGTTTAGCTGGGAGTTTATCCAGATTGGTAACTGCGGTTCGCCGATTGAAACCGAGGATGGCTGGTTAGTAATTACTCACGGTGTAGGCCCAATGCGTAAATATGTGTTAGGCGCGAGCTTGTTAAAACTGGATGACCCGGGTGTAGAGATTGGCCGTTTAAAAGAACCATTGTTAATCCCGAACAGCGATGAGCGCGAGGGTTATGTGCCTAACGTAATTTATTCTTGTGGTTCAATAGTTCATAACGATAAGCTGATTGTTCCTTATGGTTTATCAGATTATTCTTCATCATTTGCCGAAGTTGATTTGAAAACGTTATTGAATAAATTAAAAGAAGATGGCGTTTAAAGCGTCATCAGCTATAAACAGAAAAGGGTTGCCAAATGGCAACCCTTTTCTGTTTAGTCAATATTTTAACTTGATTTACTCAATATTTGCTGATACAGACGGTAATAATCATCTACCATTTTCTCGCTCGAGAAATTAGCTTTGGCCCAATCATGGCAGTTTTGACGATTAATAGTATTTAAGTTTGATGCTGCTTCAGCAGCTTCATCAACGGTATTGACCAGAAAACCCGTTTCCTGATGTTTAATTAACTCCGGCATCGAGCCTTTGTTAAAGGCAATAACCGGTGTTCCGCAAAGCATGGCTTCAGCTACGCTCATACCGAACGGTTCGTTAAAGTTGATTGGATGAAGTAGTGCTGCTGCCTTACCTAACAATTCCTGGCGTTTTTCGGGTCCGGCATGGCCAACATAAACAATCTGCTCATTGTCAATAAAAGGTTCTACCTTCTCGCGGTAATAGTTGGCGTCCTGAATAATACCGGCAATCAGCAACTTACGGCCGGTTTGCCTGGCGATTTGAATTGCTTCAGCAGCACCCTTATCATGGTGTATACGGCCAAAGTAAAGCAGGTAGTCTTCCGGCTCGGCGTTAAAGGCAAATTCGTTAACATTTAAGCCGTTATATACGGTAGCCAGGTAATTTAATTCAGCGCTGCGGTCGGCATTACTGATAGAAACGTAATGCGAAGTTGGATTATATTTTTTATAAACCGGGATAATTCGCGATGATGAAAACCCGTGTATGGTAGTAATTACCGGTGTTTTGATCAATCCCGAATAGGTAAGCGGCAAAAAGTCAAAGTTATTATGAATAAGGTCAAACTCACCTGCCTTTTCCATCAAATTACTAATGTGCAGGCACTCCAGCACTTTGGCATCTTGAGAGCGGTCTTCTTCATAACCGGTAGCGCATACCGATTCGAGCTTTCCCTGAGTTATAGAATCGCCGGTGGCAAACAAGGTGACTTCTGCCCCCTTGTTTACCATTCCTTCGGCAATATTTGATGCTACCTGTTCCCACGGCCCGTAATGCCTGGGCGGTGTGCGCCAGGCAACGGGCGAAAGTACGGCAACCCTCATTAACAAATCTCTACTTTCTGACCAACCTTGTTGTACTCGTACTCTAACTCGAAGGCTTTCAACACGGTTAAGTGCGAAATCATGTAAGCTAAGGTACTTTCGGCGCCCTGGTTACGATTTATACCGGTTGGCATTAATCCATCGCAGCAACCTTTAGTTTCGTGGTCATACAATGGTGCACGCAAGGTGTTTTCGCCCAGGAACCATTTGTAACTTAAAAACAATTTCTCAATATACTCAGGCTGGCGCAAAGTTTCGTAAGCCTGGAAGTGCATCAGCACCATAGCCATAGTTTCTATAGCCTGCTGGTCGAAGGTTGGGAAAGTGCCACCGCGGTAATACCATCCATCATTACCAATCGGGCTTAAATAACCGTTAGACAGTGTTAATTTATCTAAGAACGCCATCGACTCTAAGGCAATCTCTTTTACTCTCTCGTTGCTGGTAATTTCATATGAATGCAATAATGCTAAAGGTAAAATAGCATTATCGTAAGTCATTACTTCCTCAAACCAATGCCAGTCGGCTGATGACGTTTTTTCGTAGGCATCAACCAATGGTTGAGTCATTCTCACCAGTTCGTTAACCATACCTTCGTCTGTCGGGATGGCTTTCAGATATAACGAAATACCGATGATGGTATTGGCCATACCTCTGATATGCGTCAACGTTTTAAAGTGCGGGAATGAGCGGTGGAATAACTCCATCGCAAACTCACGGTATGAGTTGTGGGCAGCGCAACCAATCAAGTGTCCTAATGCCCAAATGGTACGACCAAATGAGTCTTCAGAACCCACTTCGTCCAGGTAACGACGGTCGAAGCTCAAGAAGTTACGGAAGTTACCATCATCTGTCTGCATGTAGTGGATGTAGCTCAGGTAGATAGGTAACAGTTTAAAAGCTTCCGGGCTCTTATTACGCTGATAAGCCATCAACGCCATAATCAAGGCACGTGAATTATCATCCAGGCAATAACCCTCTTTTAAGTTTGGGATGCCGTATTTAGCGTGTTGTACAATACCGGTATCGTCAGTTAACCTTAAAACGTGCGCCAGGTTAAAGGCAGGCATAATTTCAGGGTCAACAATACTGTTGCGTAAAATTTTATCTCTGAAATCGTGACGGCTGCAAGACTCCTGAGCTACTTTAATGTATTCGGAACCTACAACTGGCCAGCGCAGGTGTAAACCATATTCGTAGGCATTTTCTTTAATTTCATGCAGCTTTTCTTCGTTATCCAGCAAGTCATTCACTGTTTCGGCTAGAGCTTCGGCATCTTTAAAGTCGAACAAACGGCCGCGGTTGTCGTCCAACAACTCGGTAGCGTGCCAGTATGGGGTAGATACCACTGCCGCACCCGAGCCTACCGCATACGATAAAGTACCGCTTGTAATTTGAGCTTCGTTTAAGTATGGTGTAACGTAAACAGTAGCAGCCGTTAAATAGTTAATCAACTCTTCTTCAGTTACAAATTTGTTGATGAACGTGAGGTTGTTAGATACCTTTAACTGGCTCGCCAGTGATTTTAAGTATTCGCGGTATTCCTCGCCTGAGTGTTTAACTACGCCCGGGTGCGTATTACCTAATACCACATACATCACATCAGGATGCTTGGCTACAATTTTAGGTAAAGCTTTCACTACTACCTCTAAACCTTTGTTACGGCTGATTAAACCGAAGGTTAACAGTACTTTTTTATTTTTAAAAGAGCTAATGCTTTTAACCGGGTTAACTTCAGGTTGCTCCAGGTCTGGCACGCCATGTTCAATAATTTGGATTTTTTCGGCAGGGATGTCGTAAATGGTAGTTAAAAACTCTACCGCCCGTTTGCTCATCACCACAATTTTTGATGATTGCTCGGCAATTTCTCTTACAATGATACGCTGCACGTAGCTTGGCTCACGCAACACGGTATGTAAGATAGAAATCAACGGCTTTTCTAAGCGGTTAAGCAACGGCAGGATGTAAATACCGCTTTCGCCACCATAAATGCCAAATTCGTGTTCTAAGATACAAACATCAGCGTCGCTGGTATTGATAAAATTGGCAGCTCTGATGTAATCTTTCTGGTGGTTTTGCCGTATCACATACTTAACCTCCTGCGGATACTCATACTCTTGCAAATTAACCGAGTCGTTTACTGCTACTACAAAACCACCCTCCGAAAGTGTCTTTCGGTTGGGATAGTTAGCATTAATGGCACGCATCAGGCTTTGGTTAAAGGTTGCAATTCCGCATTCGCGTGGTGGATAGGTGGAGATGTAGGCAATTTTCATTTTATGAATATATAATAGGAGATGTTTTATAATATTGTTAAAGTAAGAACGGATAAGATAACACTTTTAATACACATAGGTGCATACTAATTAGAACACTTTAACATACAAACACTTAATTTTTGTGCTTTGTTCTAATACTGTATTAAATCATTCCCTTTAGTACATAAACCATACCAAATAAAATCCTTTGGGTGTGTTGAGTACACTAAGGGGTATTGGTTTGAAAAGTGTTTAACCCGGAAAAATTAAGTCAGGCTTAGCAGTTCTGATAGACTGTAAGATGTTATCAAGTATAATGCGATGTAATTTAAACTGACTGATTAACAGCCATTAAAATAACCTCACATGCATGTTTAATTTGCTCTTCGGTAATGATTAACGGAGGGGCAACGCGCATGGCATTACTACAGTGTAAAAACCAGTCGGTAACAACGCCTTGTGCTATACAGTGGTCTATAATCCTTTTGTTGATCTCAAACGATTCAAACTCTACCGCAAGCATTAAACCTTTGCCCCGTATACCTTTAATGGCAGGGTGTACTAAAAGCTGCTTGATGAGGGCCTCTTTAGCGGGTACGCTGTCTATGTAATTATTGTTCAGCAGCACTTCTAATGATGCCAAGCCTGATGCGCAGCACACCGGATGACCGCCAAAGGTAGTAATGTGTCCCAATATCGGGTTGTTTTTGAGTGCGCCCATTACCTCGGTCGACGCAATGAATGCGCCTAACGGCATACCGCCGCCCAAAGCTTTGCCTAAAACCAGTATGTCGGGCACGATGCCAAAATGCTCGAAGGCAAATAATTTACCGGTACGGCCAAATGCTGTTTGATTCTCGTCCAAAATAAGCATAGTGCCGGTTTCGGTACAACGCCGGCGCAAGGCCTGCATATAGTTTGCATCCGGTACGCGGATGCCGGCTTCACCTTGTATGGTTTCCAATACTACGCAAGCTGTATTTTCATCGATGCAGTTTAAATCGCTGATGTTGTTAAAGCGGATAAAGCTCACACCGGGCAACAGCGGACGATAAGCTTGTTTAAACTCTTCGTTGCCCATGATGCTGAGCGCTCCTTGGGTGCTGCCGTGGTAAGAGTTATGGCAGGCAATCATGTGCTGGCGGCCGGTATAACGTTTAGCCAGTTTCATGGCTCCCTCAATAGCTTCGGCGCCCGAATTGGTAAAGTAAACGGATTGTAGTTGAGCGGGTAGGAGCGAGGTTAGTTTTTCGGCAAAGCGGATCTGCGGGGTTTGTACGTACTCACCATACACCATCAGATGCATATATTTATCCAACTGTTGCTTAATAGCGCTAATCACCTGTGGGTGACTATGACCTATGTTACTTACGCCAATGCCCGAAATTAAGTCGAGATTTGGTTTACCCTCCGTGTCGTACATATACACGCCCTCCGCACGTTCAAATTCCAGCATGAGCGGAAAATCGGTGGTTTGCGCGTTGTTGGCTAAAAATAACTGGCGGAGGCTTAACATGGGGCAAAAATAACAAAGGCCCGACAGTTTAATGTCAGGCCTGTATTATTTTATGTTATTGCGGATTATTGCCCATCGGGTGTGCCGCGCTCGCCGTATATTTTTATCAGCTCGTCGGTAAACTCACGCTCGCTGCGGCTTATCAAACTTACTTTAGCCGGGGGCAGAATCTTCGAAAACTCCTGGTTATACTTTCGTTTAATATCCACCATTTGCTGCTCGTAGTAAATATCTTTTTTCGACTGGTCTCCGGAGCGGTTATTAAGCATGTTCTGACGTTTCAGTTGCCTTACTGCGGTCATCTCCTGACTATACTGACGGTACAGCGGCCAAAATTTTTCTGCTTCGTCATCGCTTAGATCCAACTGCCGGGCCACATAGTTTTCTTTAGCCGCCTCAATTTTGCGGTAAGGCGAAAAGTTGCCATTGCGTGGCTGGTAATTACGCTGGTTGCTCCTGAAGGCGGCCGGCGGCTGGCTGTAAGACTCAATGCCTGCAAAAATCAGTAGGCCAAATACAATATATTTTAGTAGTGTGTTCATTTGTGTGTTTGTTATTGTGCATCCACATAATCCTGAATTGCAGCTCTTAAAGCATCATCATCAAGCTGGGTAGCATCTGCAATAACGGTGCGCTCTGTTTCGGTAGCATCCGACTGGGTTTCCAAATAGCTTCTCAAATCGTCCGACGATACTTCCGACAGTTCTTTGTGCAGGTAAGAGTGGCTTGATGGTTCCACGTCCTGCTTGATGTAAACTGCCAGGCCCACAATCAAAGCTAAACACGCTGCCGACGCATATTTAAATGCCGCACTGGTAACCAGTTTTCTGACCACGCCGCGTTGCGAAGGCATCTGCACCACTTTAGCCTCCTGCTTTTCTGTAGTTTGGCTTAATATGTTTTGCTGCAGGCCGGCAAAGTAACCTTCGGGTACTTCAAACGCGTTGCTTTCAGCATAAACAGCTTCTTCGATGGCTATGCGGCTTTGTATATTGCTGCTTAGCTCGTCGAAATACCCCTGGGGTACGGTAAAGCCCTCGGGCTCCCCGGCTAAAGCTTCCTCAAGCGCTATGCGACTTTGTATCTGGCTGGCTAGGTTATCAAAGTAACCTTCGGGCACATCAAAACTTTCGGTTTCGTTTTGTACAGCCTCTTCAATGGCTATACGGCTTTGTATATTGCTGCTTAATTCGTCAAAATAATTAGCCGGAACTGATAGCGGCTCAACCTCTGCGGCGGCCTCTTCAATCGTTATACGGCTTTGTATGTTGTTGCTTAATTCAGTAAAATAATTTTCCGGCACGGTAAAGGCACCCAACGGGTTGGCTTCCTTAATCTGTTCCAGATGTACGCCTGATATAATCCGCTCGCTTAGGCCAGTAAAGTAGGCTTCGGGTACGTCAAACGGGTTACCTTGCGGTAACATTTGACGCCAGGAGTCATCCTCAGGCCATTCTTTATGTTCTATATCGATTTTCATATCTTACGTTAGATGAAATTAAAACAATAAGGTTTAAAATAAAAATCAAATTAATCGTTCGACAGGAGGTAAGCTTCAATCTTTTTCACGGCCAGGTGAAAAGATGCTTTTAATGCCCCAACACTCGTCCCTAACACTTCCGACATCTCTTCATACTTCATATCATCGTAATACTTCATATTAAAAACCAAACGTTGCTTATCCGGCAAGGTAAGTAAAGCCCGCTGCAGCTTTAACTGTACTTTGTCGCCGCTTAAATAAGTTGAATCAGCCAGTGTATCGGCCAGTTCGTAAGACACCTCATCAAGCGGTATATTGTTCTTCTGTTTCTTCTTGTTCAAAAACGTAATACACTCGTTAGTGGCAATCCGGTACATCCAGGTATAAAGTTGTGCATCACTCCTGAAACCCGGCAGGTTTTTCCATATTTTTATAAATATGTCCTGCACCAGGTCATCGGCATCGTCATGGTCTATCACCATGCGGCGCACATGCCAGTATATTTTTTGCTGATATTTTTTCAGCAATAAATTAAAAGCTTCGTTCCGGGTACGTTCGTCCTGAAACTTGCTGAGTATCTCGGTATCACTAACGGATGCTGACATTTATTGTATTTGATGATTAATAGCCGCTTAGGTTTAACCGCGGCCCATGTTTAATATAGGCTAAAGTAATTAATTGTTTGTTAACTTAGCACTTTAGGCCTTTAACAGGTCAAGCACCTGCTGCGACGAATTTTTAGTATCTACCTTGGTGATGATATGGCTGATTATGCCATCGCCATCGATGGTAAACGTGGTACGCTGCGTGCCCATATACTTTTTGCCGTACATGTTTTTCTCTACCCAAACGCCATAGTTGTTTACAATCTGCTGGTCGTGGTCGGCAATTAAAGTAAAGGGGAGACTGTATTTTGTCTCAAACTTTTTGTGCGATTTTTCATCATCGGTACTCACCCCAATTACCTCGTAGCCCTGCGATTGCAGATACTCGTAATTGTCCCTGAAATCACAAGCCTCGGCAGTACAGCCCGGGGTATCGTCTTTTGGATAAAAGTATAACACTACTGTTTTGCCCCGGTAGTCAGCTAATGATACCGTTTTGCCGTTCTGGTCTTTAGCGGTAAATTCAGGTGCTTTGTCGCCTTCTTTTAAAGTTGCCATGTTTTAAATAGGTTAATTAGCGGTTAAAGGTTGCTGTATACGTCGATGCATTGTCTTTGCCATCGGTAACGGTAAATTTAAATTGGTGTTCGCCGCTGCCAATGCTGTCATCAAAGGTATATCTAAATATACGGGTTTTATAATCTTGTTCTAATAAAACCCATTTGCCATCAATCTCGGCCCGGTATGATTTAATGCCCGACAAATTATCGCTCGCCCTCAAAGCAATACTGCGCACGGCTGATAAATTGCTGCCGTTACGGATATTTATCGGTGTTATTACAGGCGCTACGGTGTCAACGCGGATATAAAAATCGTCGAATGAGGTGGGTTTGGCTTTTACATAACCGTCCTGGTAAATACCGCCTACCGAGCCGCCAAGTAAGTTTACAATGACAGCTTTACCTGCCAGGTTGCCTATGCTGGCATCAGGTTTAATCCACAAATCGTAGTTGGCGTGTATTGGGGTATAACGGTTGTGGATGCGGTGGGTGGCTGAGTATGCGCCCGGCTTTTGCGGCAGTAAGCTATACATAAAATCAACATCATCATACAAGTTGCCTGGCATAATTACCACTTTTACAGGTCCGTTATTGTACTCGTTCCGTTGGTCGTACCTGAAGCGGGTACCGGCAAACGTAGCCACCGGCCGGTCTTTCGGGATGCTTGATTGTACCTTGAGCTTTAATGTAGAAGTGTTGCCGGCAATATCTTTAACCACGTATTCTACATCGTGCTGTAAAGTATCGTTAAAAGTCATGACACCGCGGTTTTCTGATTGCGGATATAGCGAAATATGACTGCCCGGCGGAATAAAACATTTCTGTATCCACCGGCGCGACCTTAAATACTCAGGATAATCAATGTAACCATTGATGGCATGCGTTTGGTCAAAGGCAAATCGCTCAACGGCAAAAGTATATACCGTTCGGCCATCAAGTTTCAGTTCTAATGAGTAAATGCCATTATGGTTAACAGATGAACTGTTTTGGTCATAAGCGGTGATACCAAAGCCAATTTCGCCGCTCAGGTTAATGGTTTGTGGCTGCGCCAAACGATAGTTACCACCTGCACCGGCCACGGCAAAAGAGTTTCGGGGCGTGTTTTCGCTAAATGGTTTACCATTGAGATGATAAACACTAACGCCAGTAATGGCAGGCGGTATCTGGTCGGCTATGGTTAATCCAAACAGCTGCGGATTGATGGTTTCTTCGGTGAGCGAATCCCGTATTTCGAAATGCAGATGCGGGCCGCCGGATGCGCCGGTGTTACCCGACATGGCAATAAGCTGTCCCTTGGTTACCGGAAACTGGAAAGGCTGTAATCGGAAATCTGCTTCGTAGGTTTCGTGCTCATACTGGTATTTGCGAACAGCCTGGGCCAGCTCGGGCGTAAGGTGGTCTAAATGCCCATAAACGGTAGTGTAGCC
>CAXYKR010000115.1:0-17867 GCA_964277815.1 uncultured Mucilaginibacter sp.
TGAGAACCATGTTTGAATAAAGAGATAACTATACGCCCATTCGAGTAGCTGGGAAATTTCAGGATGATAACATTTTGGTCTATTACTACTTTAGAATAATCGATATTATTTTCACTGATAAAAGATAAAAATCGAATCACGGCAGTTTCGTTTTCTTTATAAGTTCTGATACGATTATCCAGCAAGCTAAAAATATCTTCTGCGGATTGTGATACCTTCACCGCATAACTTTTACTACCAGATAAAATCATGGCCTAACTTAATCAATTCTACTCAACCAGATTTTGCCTAATTCTGTTATTTTGAGGTAAGGCCTTGAACTCGTGGAATTATTGCGCAAAAGCCGGCAACGAAAAACTAAACGTACTCCCCTTTCCTAATTCACTTTCTACCCAAATACGTCCCTCGTGGCGTTGGATGATTTCTGAGCATAGGTATAAACCTATACCAAAACCCAAAATGGTTTTGGATTGGGTATCTTCTACCCGGTAGTACCGGTCGAAAACGCGCTGTTGATGCTGCGGTGATATACCGGGGCCATAGTCGGTAACGCTGATAGTTGGCTGCCCTTCATGCAGCGAACAAAGCAAATCAATCTCATGGCTTTCGGGAGCATACTTCACGGCGTTTGAGATGAAATTGGTGATTACCTGTCCTATTTTATCACGGTCGGCGTAAGTGTGGTGTAACCTCTGGCAATGGAGCCTGATTTGATGGTTAGGATAAATTTCTTTGCTTTCCTGCACTATTTCGGCCGCCAATTCGCCTAAGTCAAAAGCTTCTGGGTCGAGGTGTATCTTACCATCTTTAATACGGGATATAGTTAGAAAGCTATGCACCATCCGCGACATTTTCGCCACCTGGTTATTGGCCTTTTTCAGTGCACCAGCCTGGTAATCGTCACCTGCCCGCTCGGCTTTCATTTGCAGCAATTGCAAATAAGCGCCCATCGAGGTTAGCGGCGTTTTAAGTTCGTGGCTTACCATACCGATAAAGTCGCTTTTCCGTTCCTCTGCCTTTTTACGGTCGGTCACATCAAGCACCGTACCCGACAGGTAAGCCTTGGTATCGGCATCACCATTAAAAAACCTGCCGGTGGTACGTATCCACTTTATCTCCTGCGTATCACGGGCGGTCATGGTATACTCCAGGTCGTAACTTTTACCCTCGGTAAGCGCAGCTTCTACGGCGTTTATGACAGTTTGCCGGTATTCGGGTGTGATATGGCTCAGTGCCATCCCAAAATCTAGCTTATCATCAGGCAAGTAACCAAATATTTCTTTAAATCTTTGTGAGGCGATAAACTCGCGGCTATCAGGCTCCATGTACCAGGTACCAATCTGGGCCGAAGCTAACGCCTGGTTAAGTAACAACCTCGCACGAGCCGCCTCCTGCCTTGCAGCCAGCTGCTGACGGTTAGCCTGCATCATTTCCTGATTGGCCATCAACAACTCATGGCTGGCGGCTTCGGCTTCAAGCCGTGCCTTTACCTGTTCGGTCACGTCGGCCGCCATAGTAATTATACCATTTATTTTACCGTCTTCGATCAAAGGCGCACAGGTAAAGTTGTAATAGCCTATTACTTCGCGCCCGTTTTTGTTAAGCAACACTGGTGTATCTGCACCTTGCAAATGTTTGCCGGTTTGGTAAACCTCGGCAATCTGTTTATAAGGCTGCTGCATTTCCAATTCGGGCAATGCCTGCAACAAAGGCTGATTAATGATACCTGCATTTTTACCCAAAAGCGCAAGCATGGGCTGGTTAACCGCATCAATCCGAAATTCTGCCCCCCGCAAAACAATCATAGGCACCGGAGCTTGTTCAATGAGCGATAAGTTGCGGTTTTTTTCGATGCTTTGATAAAGCCGACGATTAAGCTGGCCGGCCTCCTGCAACTGCAGCATTTTGCGGCGCAGTTCCAGTTTGTCCATCACCTGCCGGGCCAGTATTTTGAGCGAGTGCTTTTGCTGATCGGCTAACTCACGCGACTGATAATCAGCTACACATAAGGTACCCAATGCATACCCTTCGCTATTAATCAGCGGCACACCGGCGTAAAAAGCAAATGGCGTTTCGGTCTCCACAATAGCGGTATTACAAAAACGTACATCAGACCGAATGTCGGCTACAATAAAAATCTCGTCGGTGCTTTGTATGGCCTGGGCACATAAAGACTGCTCCAGCGGTGTTTCGGTTACCGTTATGCCCTGTCTTGATTTAAACCACTGCCGGTTATAGTCAACCAGAGTAATCAGCGCTACCGGCACCTGGCACAGGCTTGCCGCTAAACTGGCAACGTCATCAAAATCCTTTTCTTCAACGGTATCCAGCACCTGGTAAGACCGGAGAGCTTCCAGTCGGTGCGGATTGTTGATTACGGAAGAGTTTACACTCATGGTTAAAGGATTAGGTGCTCAAATATATTAAAAGGCAACAATATTTAGATAATATATTGTCGGCAAAATGCAATAACTGGTGAGAGAATGTGGGATATTATGTATTAAATAACACCTGCAAACCATGTAAAGTTTTACTTTAAGTACGTCGTAAAACATTTCGTTGTAGATGTCATTCGCATGTGAGGTTCATGTATTCTAAAATATCCACCTTAATTAAATACCTGCTTATAAAACAAGTAGACTTTTAACTTAACTGATAATCTGCTTTTAAGTGAGTTAATTATAATCCTGATATTTTAAAACAAGTAGCTTTTTTTAAGCTTTTAGCAAGAGCGGTATCAAATTAGCTAACGAAGTGTTATTTGACAACCGCTTTGTACAATTGCTATGAATATATCTCAACCCGAAATACCCGGCTCATCAGGCCAAACCACTATAAGGCTATTTGAAGCTGCGGTTAATGCAACCAGCAACGGCGTGGTAATTACCGACCACCAGCAACCTGATGAACCCATCATCTATTGCAATGAAGCCTTCATGGCCTTAACCGGGTATGCCCAAGAAGATATTATTGGCCATAACTGCCGCTTTTTGCAGGCCGACGACCGCGACCAGGCCGCCCGCGAGATTTTGCGTAACGCCATTGCAAAAGGTGAGCACTGCAAAATTGAACTCCGCAATTACAAAAAAAACGGCACCCTTTTCTGGAATGAGCTCATCATGTCGCCGGTGAAAGATGAGCAGGGTAACATTAC
Source organism: uncultured Mucilaginibacter sp. (assembly GCA_964277815.1). Lineage (GTDB taxonomy): Bacteria > Bacteroidota > Bacteroidia > Sphingobacteriales > Sphingobacteriaceae > Mucilaginibacter. The sequence goes on from CAXYKR010000115.1 coordinate 3,155, forward strand.
TCATTTTATAGGAGTACAAAACGACATTACCGCTCGTAAAGAGGCCGAACGCGCCTTGAAAAGCGAACAAGAGCAATTGGAACAACGTGTACGCGACCGTACGCACGAACTGGAAGTTAGTGAGGCCTACCTGGCCAGCATTGTGGAAACCGTACGCGAAAGCCTGGTAGTGCTTAATCAGGACATGAAAATACTGAGCGTGAACGACCATTTTTGCCAGTTTTTTAAACTGGCCGAAGATGAAGTGCGCGGAAAGGTATTGTTTGACATTGCCCAGGGCGAATGGAATGTGCCAGAGTTAGAAGATTTGCTGCGCAATGTTTTACCAAGCAATAACCCTTTTGAGGGCTTTGAGTTTGACAATACTTTTGCCCATGTTGGCCGTAAAGTATTGGTACTAAACGCCAGGCAGGTGACTTTGCGCGGCAAATATCAGAACCGAATTTTGCTGGCCATTGAGGATAAAACCGATGAGCGCGACGCCGAGCAACGCAAAGGCGATTTTGTAAGTATTGCCAGCCACGAGATGAAAACGCCGCTCACCAGCATTAAAGGCAACATACAAATGATGCAGCGCCGTACCGAAAAAAACAACGACGGCGACTATACAGCTTTTCTGGAAAAAGCCGACCGCTCCATTCACCGGCTCGAAAAGCTCGTATCCGACCTGTTGGATGTAGCCGGTTTGCAGGAAGGCAAAGTGGTATACGAATACCGCCGTTTTGATTTTGACCGTTTTATGAGTGATGTGATTGAAAGCATACAGGCGGCGCAGCCCAGTCACCAAATAGTAATTACCGGCAAAACAGAACAGCAGGTTGAAGGTGATGCATCTCGGTTGGAGCAGGTGGTGATTAATTTGCTGAATAATGCCATTAAGTACTCGCCCGAAGCCGGTCAGGTACACATTTACCTGAGTGTGGTGAGCAATTACGTAAAAGTATCTATCACCGATTACGGCATTGGCATAAAGCCCGAAGAGCAGAAAAAGATATTTGGTCGTTTTTACCGCGCGGGCCAGTCGCCAGGCAACTTTCAGGGTGTTGGCATCGGTTTGTATATCTCCAACAAAATTATTCAGGAACATCGTGGTTCTTTGTGGGTAGAAAGCAACGAGGGCGAAGGTTCAGTGTTTAACTTCACTGTGCCTATTAATCATCCCAAAGAATAAGCTGCCAATTAGGCAACGTGTAGATATTCATACCAGCGAGCATTACAACAACAGTGCTCGCTGCTGTAAAAACAAAATTCCGCATTATATCAGACCAACAACCGGCACTTTTAAAGTGTTTATTTAACTTGGGCACACTAAAAGCACAAGTTCATGAACCTTATCAATGACCTCCAGCAAGCTGGTGTTATTACGGCAAACGATGCTCTCGAACTAAAGACGATACTACCGCAAAACATAAGTGGCGGCAAGATATTGGCATTGTTATATGAATTTATGCTGGAAAAAGCTGTCCCGAACCGATATGGCGGAGGCTTCACCGTAACTATCTATAACGAAGATACTGAAATAAAAAAATTAGCTCTAAAGGCAGAAAAGCCAAATATCCTGCTATTGATACTCTTATCTCACCGACTTATTACCGACAAGATTTATCAAACGCTACACCAACGGGATATATCTGATACAGCTGATGGCTACCTTACCATACTGTACCTTGCCAGCGAACTAACAACTTACGCTGAAAACTTTACACTTGAAAATCAGCTTACCTTTGCACAAACTTTATTAGGCGAACGCAAACCTATTTTGTACAACGGCATCCTGAACGATGAGCAGTTTAATCAGCTTAATGCCGATATACAATCAGGAAAGCTGGACACTTACCTTGATTTTTTTAATTACAGCTATTGCTGCAAAGCTTTAAACATTCAGGAAGCAGATAACGAACGCCGGGTAATTGATACACTCATTCCGGCATTGAATAGATTGATATTTGACGGTTTCAAAATACAAAGCATCGGGATTGAGCAAAGCCTCAATACCGGGCACCCTGCTTACAACAGCGAAATGGTTGTGCTAACCCTTTACACCGGCGCACGGAAATATAAGCACTCTTATACCTGTATGGTAAACGCCAGGGTTAAGAAAATTAGCAACCGGCAGTTGATAGAAAACATCTTAATACTCATCAATGACATTTTAGCCGATTTTGCAGCACCTTATCGCTTTACTGCCATAACTAATGAGCATCACCCCCTGCTATTTCCGGCGCGCGACGACCGGTATATGATTTGCCGGCTCGACAGGGAGCAACAGCATGTTTTGGAGTTTTATAATATGCAGCGACTCTCGTTGTTCAACCAGCCACAATTAAATTTCCAAAAGGTATTGTCGTACAAACATATAGAATATCTCATCTACCACTTTAAAGCCTGCGGCCTGCTTAATCACCTAAGCAATCACGTTATTGAGAAAACAACGGCAAGCTTACATGAAAAAACTTACCAGAATGCCGACCAGTTGCTGGCTGCGTTTCCGGGTACTGCTGCAACGGCTACGAGGTATCAGATACCCAACCATTTGCCTTACCTGCAAATTTTAGAAGCTTTCAACAATATGGCAGGCGGTGTTCTTACTTTTACAGACATTGACGATAACACACCAACAACCGCCTCCATTGGGGATGAGATAGGCTACGAGGTAAATTTTTACTGCAACGGGGTTCGACATTCGGTAACATGCCAGTACCACTATGGCGAGTTTGACGAACGCGTATTATATTATATCAGCAGTGAAATTTTAAACGCGAATTTCCCGAACCTGATTTTAATCAATTTAGTTTTGAAAGGTATCGATCACCACGCATACCGGCTCATCACCCGCACCCAACAGGAATACCTTGAGCAAGCCAACATACAACTTGGTTGGAGACGTTTTTAATGGCAAATGTGCTTACAACAACTTTATTTACTTTACTTAGCTGATACGTATTTAGCCGCAATAAGCAGCATCAGTGTACGGTCGGCCTTGGCTTCGTCGTAGTTTTCGCGCAGCAGCTGGATTACCTGCTTGTTTTTAAGCTTAACGGCTGCAATCTGCAAAATCTGGAACGACGCCATCTCAATGCTTTCAATGTTTTGCATGTAGTACAACAACGATAAATCACGCAGAGCATCATCATCCTTGTATTCCATTACCGAGTCGAACGCATCGTCTACCAAGCCTAACATACCTTTACAGCTATCGTCGGTAATTTCTTCGTCAAGCAGAGTAAAGATAACTTCCATCCGGGCAATCTGCTTTTCGATGTCTTCGATACTTTCGTTGATGGCATGGCGCAGACCTTTAAAACTGGCCTCATTTACCAACATGGGTAACTTGCGCGATAGGTGAACTTTAGCGGCATATACTTTATTTAAATGATCGGCAAAAAAAACGAGAAGCTTTTCTTTGGTTACGGCAGGACGGCCGGGCGATGGGCTTTTTTCTTGATTATCCATTATCGACGTTATTATGAGGGTATCAGCTCTTCTACTTTTTTGATCAGCTTAAAAATGTCAAACGGTTTACTCACAAAGGCATCGGCACCACAATAGCTTGCAATTAAACTGATGTTAGCTTCTGCTGAAACCAGTATAATCGGAAAAAGTTCGTTAGAATATGAATTTTTCATTTCGCGACATATTTCAGCACCGGTTTTTTCTGAACCCGCCAGCCGGATATCCAGCAGCATCAGGTCGGGATTAATTTGGTGGATATACTCGGCTGCATGCCCGGTATTAGATATGACCACCTCATATCCCTCATCCTGAAATATAATATTGAGCAAGTCCAGAATATCTTCGTCGTCGTCAATAATAAGTATACGTTTGGCCATGGGCGAGTTATTTGGTAGGCACACCGCAATAATTTGTCCATTATTACTACGAACATGAACAAAGGTGTCATTTACACACAAATAAATTTTTCCACAGGCAAATAACGGGCTTATTAATTAAGGAATGGTTAAATGTTGGGCTTTAAAGGCTACACCACTGTTGAGCCTAAAAGGGATTAGTACAATGTTCATCTGTATAAAAAGTCTCAACGTATTGTCTTCACACTTACGACATGAAAAAGTAAGGACAACAATTCTATTGATTCAACAATCATTAAGCAATAGCTACACCCAAATGGTATTTATTTTATGTTTGCAAAGGGCACTTTGTTGGCCTGCAAAGCCACAATAGTATCGCATATAAATTCACTTACTTTTAAATTAAACATCATACAATGTTCAGCCTTAAAAATAAAGCTGCAGTGATAACCGGTGGTGGAAGCGGTATAGGCAAAGCCATATCCAAATTATTTGCCAAGCAAGGCGCTGTTGTACATATCATCGAGCTTAATGCCAACGCCGCGCAAGAAACTATTAACGAAATACAAGCCGAGGGTGCCGAAGCTTATGCCTACAGTGCCGATGTTACCCAGCAGCAGCAAATAGCCGAAACGTTCAAAAAAATTGGTCGCATAGATATTTTAGTCAACAACGCCGGTATAGCCCATGTAGGCAACGTTGAAAAAACTGCTGAGAGCGATTTTGACCGGGTGTACAACGTAAACGTAAAAGGCGCCTATAATTGCTTTTACGCCGCTATACCAACCATGAAAGCACAAGGCGGCGGCGTGGTGCTCAGCATGGCCTCTATAGCCTCGTGGGTGGGTATTACCGACAGGTTTGCGTACTCGATGAGTAAAGGCGCTATTTATGCCATGAGCATGTCTATAGCCCGAGATTATTTGCAGCATAACATCCGTAGTAATAGCATATCGCCGGCCAGGGTACACACGCCTTTTGTGGATGGATTTATCAGCAAAAACTATCCGGGCCAGGAAGCGCAGATGTTTGAAAAGCTTTCGGCCAGCCAGCCTATTGGCCGCATGGCCAAACCAGAGGAAGTAGCCGCATTAGCCTTGTATTTATGCTCAGACGAAGCATCATTCATTACCGGATGCGACTACCCTATTGACGGCGGATTTATCAAACTCAACAATTAGTGCTTTAATTCATGTATCTAGCGGTTAAACATTGATTGTCACCTCAGCCTATAACAGAAAATGCCTTCAGACTTTTGGACTGAGGGCATTTATGTTTTTAAACTTTAAATTATCGTGTTCTACTACCAAAATTACTACTGAGTAGTTTCGACAACACAAATAACAACTCTTAGTTAATATAAGGCTCTATCGCTTTTTTCATCACGAGGTAACCCTGGCCGTTCATGTGCAAACCATCGAAAGAGAAACTTTTGTTTAAACGTCCGTCGTTGGTAGCTAAAGCGTCATAGACATCAATATACTGCATATTTTCTTCTTTAGACAAGCTTGCCAGCTTTTCGTTAAGCGTTTTGACTAACCTTGAAGCCGGAGAAAAGTCAGACCGTGGCAATTCACTGATGATGTGTATTTTACAATTTGGATCACCTGACTTAATGCGGCTTACCAGTCGTTTATATTTATTATAGACCGTATCTAAATTGGTAAAATTACCGGGCAAATCGTTAGCGCAGGCTAATAAAAATATTTTAGAAGGCTTAAACTTGGTTACCTGGTCCACACGTTTTAACATGCCGTCCATCGTATCACCGGCTAAGCCTCGGTTAATGATGGGTTTGTCAAATAATTCGTTCCACTCGCAATAGTCGACCAAACTGTTACCCATAAAAACAATAGAATTTTTCATACCCGGTAAAACGTCATAAAGGGTTTCGCGGGTACGCCAGTAATTATCCGGGTGATTTTTGAGATACGCGTGCTGTTCGGCATCGTTTTTCATGTCCTTATAAAACTGAATTTTTTTTACGATGTAAATTGCAGCAACAGGGATAAGCAGTGCATTTAAAAACAAGGAAAATTTTAACCATTTCATAAGTTGATGTTTTGTTTTTCTCTTAAAGCTATACTTGAAACAAGCAAAGGTTAAATTTGTTATTACTTAATATAACTTTTTTCATTTAACGACTTCTTTTATTTCGTTTTATTCTACTTTAACGCCAGTTCAGATAAAATATTTTCATTTTAGATAACGATTATTTGCAACCGCGTTAATTACCCGTTTTAATCAACTCTTCATACCTCTTAGTGTAAGCAACCTCGGTTTTATTTAAAAGCAATTTGGTATAAACCTTAGTGTAAGGCATCAGCAAAATAGCGTCCCAATGCAGCAAGCTGCCGCCGGCCAATGAGTTTACATTATTGAGGTAACCGAAGGGCGCAAACGCATCAATGCCGGCACGTTTTTCAACAGGCGTTGCAGGCGCTGCCAGCGTGTCTGCTTCCTGAGCGGCAAGTTTGGATAGCTCAAAAAAAAATGACGGGCTAAGGGGGCTGCATCAGTAATGGGTAGCAATTTTACCACATCAAAAAACTGCTGAATATCCATAGCGGATGGCACAAGGCCTGGATAAGCCCGGTTATAAAAAAATTGCGCAATGATTAGTCCGCAGGTGCGTAAATCGGGATTGAGGTTTTCGCGCCAGGTATCGCCATATGTTTGCTGATGCCTTGCTATTTCGGTGGCCATCAGTTCGCGGGCTTCCATCACAGCGCCGTAGGCGTAAAAGCCGACGTCGTCACCAATAGTAATCACCTTGGTATTGCCTCCCGGATAACGCAATGTAACCTGCTTAGGCAAAGCACCGGCCTCGTAGGTGTAAGCCAACTGGTGCTGCAAGCTTTGTGCAAACGGCAAAATAGCTTCGTTCAAAGCTGCAATATCGCTGATGCCGTACAACTGCTCAATAGGTGTTTGAGTTAATGCACTGATAGCTTCCAAGTCGCTTAGGGCAGGCTGCTGAAACTCAATCATCATTTGCAGGGTCACATCCTGGAGGCTGTCGGGTATGGCTAATTTAATTTTTCCGTTGATGTGCTTGAAGGTTCTTTCGGTCATAATTTATTTAGTTGTATTGATTTCACTGGTATTTTTTTGATTTCACCGATAGGAAATTGATAACGAGTTGATAATTATAGTTACGCGTATTTTTGCATTGGAACTTTACAACATGTAAACCTAAGCAACTACCAACTAATCAACCGCTTACACAAACCCGCTTAAACCCAAGTCTGAGTTTAAATTTTGCTGCCATGGGAGGCGGGTTTTGGGGTTGGTGTTGGGTGTTGATTTGAGTTTATTGAGGGCGATGTAGCGCAACGGATCTATGAGGTGGTTAAAGGCATCGATGGGCTCGTTAAGGGTTTTGCCCTGGCGGTCTTTTTTCCAGCTGTACTTGCCCAGTTCAGCGCGCAGATGGGTGCTGCGGCGGGTAACATTGATGCGGTAACGCTGCAAAATGTCGAGCCCGTGCAAAATACTATCAGGGCCTTTACGGGCAGGTGTGATGTACCAGCCCATGCGGCGCAGCTCTTCAATACTTTTGGGTTCGGCGCTGTCGGCAATGATTTCCTGGCTGGTTTTTACACTCAGGGTTTTCAGCCGACGTGAGATATCATGGTTGGTTAAGCCGGTTTCGTAAATCAGTTCATTTACCCAGAGTTCGCCATTTTGCTGGTATACCTCCAGGCAACCGGTGGCATCATTGGTGAAACCAAAATCGATACCGCAGGCTAAAAACCGGGCATCGTCAGGGATGGCATCGCATACAAAAACATTTTTAAGCACCAGTCCGTCTACCTTTCCAGTTAGTCCGCGGGCATACACACGCCAGGTTTCTTCGTTTTCGTGGCGCAGACGCTCAATCTGGACGTGCATGTCATCGCTAATGAAAGGATTATGGCGATGGTCAGATATCAACAATTCTACTGATGGATAAAGCTCCCGGTTAGTGAGCACCAACTCGTGTACCCAAAAGGCGGCCGAGGGGTTGTAGTCAATTAGCACCTGCTTATCGGCGCGCAGGGCCAGTTGTTTAAAAACCGGGTAAGGGATGCCGTTGGCCTCATTTACAAACAGGTAGTCGCGCTTGCCCGACTTAGCATCCTGCTCGTCATCGTAACTATTAAACTCCATGATGGTACCGCTGGCAAACTCGTAAACCCGCTCGGTACGGTTATATGAACTGACCTGGCTGCGTAGCCAGGCCGACGACCGCAAGATGCGCTCCATATCGCGCAGCGGACCAGCCTTGAGGTTGGGTATATCCTGCCCGGCTACGGTAATCACCAGATTGGATTGCTGCACGGCGTGGGTGCAGAGCACCTGCAAAATAGAATAGGTTTTACCGCTCCAGGTGCCGCCCTGGTTGATGACTATTTTGGCGGCCGACTGCAGCGTATCCAGATACACCTGCGAACACTCAAACATCTACGTCCTTTTCTGACCGGGCCAGCGGCCGTTGCGAGGTAATTACGGTAACCACCGGATTGGCTTGCGCTGCATCCTTGCCCGACAAATCGGCCAGGTGCTTATCATTCCAGCCCATGTTTTTGAGGGCGAAAACGGCACTGGTGGCCTTGCTGCCAAACAGGGCCAGCTCATAAGCATTTTCCACCCGGGTAATGGCCCGCCTGATGACGGCCTGCTGCTCGGCCGGATATTGCGCTGCGTACAACGCCGCTCGGCTCTCGAACCCTAAAAACAAAGCCAGCCCGGTTATGGTAGGCGGCTCAGGTTCGCGGTCGTATACGGTGGTTGGGGTGGTTTCGGTGGTGCCGTTTTTAAGCGTTTCGGTTACCTCTTCGGTATGCCACTCGCCGGCTATGTAAGTAAAATATTGTTCGCAACGTTTGGCTAATTTGGTAGCGCTGGTAAAAAGGGGCTTAGCTTGCCGCCCACCCGCCGCTGTGGGCTGATTAGGTATATCTTCACTCATCTGTTTCCTCTTTGCTAATCTTACCCCAATTTACGCAAAGATTTCGACTTGTTCAATAAATAATAAATTTATATTATACCTTGAATATGGATGAATTTTTCACTGCTTTGATGGGAAGCTATAATTTACCTTATGCGGAATAGCGCACAACAGACGCTGTTAGTTGAAAAAACAGAAAGGCTTCGAAAGAGGAATTAGAGAAATTATTATTCAGCACCTTTGCTAAAAGAAAGAAAATATGGCGGTGAGCAAATGGCGTCTTGGCTCACCGCTGCAAAGCAATTGGTGTATGGCTTATAAGCTTACCACTTAAGCAACCCGTGCCCGCCCGACATCAACAGCAACAACATGCCTACAAAGGCGATATAAAAAAACATACGGATAGCCGCCCAGTTTTTTTCGTCGGCTTTTTGGTCGAGCACCTGGCTGGTGCGCGACATGTGGCGGCGCTCGCGGGCCTTGCGGATTAAATATTTACTTTTGGGGTCATCTAACATTCGCCTGCTCATCATCTGTCTGGTTTACGCGGTAATACAAATAATATTTTTTTCACTCATAAGCGCTTAAAAGCGCCTGCATTATGTAGAACATTTATACAAACAAAAACAAATTATTGTTTGTATGCATTTACACCCTTGGGCTATAATCAATACTTAGCAACCTTTGGTTTAATTAGTTAGGGCTTGTACGCTTTGATGCATACTAAATGTTTCATAGGTACATTTATTTTTTGCACAAATACGCCAGCGGTTCAATAATAGATATTTTTACGATTGAAAAGCAAGTATAGCAGTAATGATAATACTTATTTTATATGAGCTTTACATGGGGTGAGTGAAATCGAACCGAATTATTGATGAGGCATTGAGTTGTTTTTATAACCTACCGTTTATTTGGATGAGGTACTCAAATAAGTCAATTTATCAACAACTTTATTAAATCAAATTCTTGTTCTTATGAATGCATTGATTGCCCCGTTTATGGCCGTTATATTTATTGGTTGGGTGATTTACCTGGCCTTTACCATTAAAATAAAGCGACACCGCGATGAAGTTTTTGCCGGCTTCTTTTTATGGCGGTTTGGGCAGTAATTTTGGTGGTGGTGAGTTGAGCAAACCAAAACTAAACAACCGATTAAATAACATATAAGGAGTGAAATAGTCCATTACCTCATCTCACTCACTAATTCACTTATTCTATCATACACTTATTGGCTGACATTTACTCACCAATTAACTCAATAACCCAACTCACCCCAATCCTCTCTACAAAATATTCATCGTGCGAAATCACCAGTACCGTGCCTTCAAAACTGCGGACGGCATTGGTGAGTACTTGCTGGCTTTGCAGGTCGAGGTTGTTGGTGGGCTCGTCGAGGATGAGCACGTCGGGCAGGTGGTTGGTAACGGCCATGCAGCAGAGCAGCAATTTCATTTTTTCGCCGCCGCTCAGGGCTGCGCAAGGGCGGTTCCAGTAAGCGGCGGTAAACTGGTGATAGTGCAGCAGCATTTTCAAGTCGTGCTCGGGCAGGTGGCGCTGGTTGTGCTGCTGCAGCTGGGTTAAAACCGTGAGGTGGTTATTGATGGCGCTGTACTCCTGGTCGAGGTACAGGCAGGTAAACGGCGCCTTGATAATTTGCCCCTCTTCCGGCTCCTGCACGCCCATCAGCAGGCGCAGCAGCGTGGTTTTGCCCGACCCATTGCGCCCCGCCACCCGTACCCGCTCGCCCGACCGCAGCTGAAAGTTCACCGGATCCGGCCATAACGGCTGCCCGTTAACGATTACATTAACCGCCTGCATATCCACCAGTAATTTGCCCCGGTGCAAGTCCGACCGGCGCAAATCAATTTTTAAAACCTGCTGCTCTTGAACCTGCGTGCGCAGTTGCTGTAAATCAGCAGAGAGACCGTCGAGCTTTTCGCTTTGTACGGCTTTCATTTTGGCGGTACTTTGCTCGGCCTGGCGTTGCAGGTTGCCGGCCACAATTCGGGGCAGCGACTGGCTTTTACCGGCCGCCTTGCCCCTGGCCTCCTGTCGCTGGCGCTGTTCGGCCAGGTCGCGGGCTTTCTGTTTGGCTTGTTTCAGGGCCTTTTGCTTTTCGTCGGCCTGGGCCTGCAGGGCGGTCAGTTGGCCGTCGCGCTGGGCACGGTAAAAATCGTAATTGCCGCCGTATTGGGTTACGCCCTGTCGGGTAAGTTCGAGCGTGAGGTCGAGCTGGTTGAGCAACGTAATATCGTGGCTTACCACCAATACGGTACTTTTGGTTTGGGCAATCCACTGGTAAAGTAAAGCTCTCGACGGGCTGTCTAAATGATTAGAGGGTTCATCCAGCAAAACAATTTGCGGCTGATGGATGAGGATACCGGCCAGAAACACCTTGGTTTTTTCGCCGCCGCTCAGGTCGGCCATTGGTTGGTTAGCGTCCAGGTGTTGCAATTGCCAGTAAGCTAAGGCCGACTGTACCCGCTCTTCGATGTCCCACTCGTCATTCAGGGCAGTAAAATACTCTTCGGAAACGTCGCCGTTCAGGATGGCTTGCAGGGCCTGCGACTTGTGGGCTACACCCAATGCCTCAGCAATGGTTTGCCCGTTGTATTGCCCCAAATGCTGCGGCACATAGTGATACCTGCCCGATAGCTGCACACTGCCGCCCGATGCGGGCAACAAACCCGCTAAAACACGCAACAGCGTAGATTTACCCGTACCGTTGTTGCCCACCAAAGCGGCCTTTTGCCCGGTGGGTATACTAAAATTAATATGTTGAAATAACAACTCCCTATCCGGGTGGGTATAACTAATGGATTGTGCGATGATACTCATAAACCACACTTATTTTAAAAACGTGAAAACTGATTGAATTAAACCGGAGGCCACGAACAGAAACGCAGCCTAACAAGCGGTAAACCGCTGCTTGAATCGGAAAAAAATCACATGGAGAAACTAAGTTTGCGCAGCAGCCCTGAGTAAGGCCGACCGCCATTAACAAATGATGACCAAAACGTGCTGCTTTAGTGGCAGCGGATGTGATGGCACGTAACCATCCGTATTACTTAGTAATTTTCACTGGTGTGTTATGAGGTGAATACTGGTGCAAAGATAGGGAAATGTTGTGAGTTTTTAAAGGGCTTTGAGTTTTCGGTTGCGGGTTGCGGGGTTTGTTTGGAGTTGCGGGATGCGGGAATTTAATTGTGGTGATTGCGCTGCGTGCTATTGGATTGCAGGAACGCACTGTGGCGCTGTGGTATAGTTAATTTTTAGACGACAGTTTAGAACACACGTAACCGGATACGCGTAACACGAACCCATAGCTGCCCGCAACCCGCAATAGAAAACCCGATACACGCAACACAACACTCGCAACCCCTCACCCGTCACTCGCTGCCCACATCATAATTTCCCAAGGCTTTCTGTAACTGTTCCTGCATTTGCTTTACCAGTATGCGCGGACCCAAAACACGCATCTTGGCGCCGAAGCCCAGCAGTTCGCGTTCCAGTTCAAAATTGAGGATAACGCGGATGCTGAAGATGCTGCCGGTATCGTCCTGGCTCAGTAGTTTTTGGCTATGGTGCAGGGGTTTGGTAATTACGTAGGGCGCGTGAGCCTTGTCCATCCAAAACACCACTTCGCAATCGCGCTGGTTAGGGCTTTTGGTGACGCCCAGGCAGTTGTTGTAATAGGTGGCCAGGTCCAGTTCGATGTTTTCGCGGTAGTCCTCGGCGTGCTCTTCGATGGTCTGGATGCGGTCGAGCGCCAGGGTAAGCAGCACGCCACGGTTGCGGTGCGTTTTGCCCAACACAAACCAGCGGTTGCGGTACTCTTTTAAAAGGTACGGACTAAAGCAAAACGTGTTAGCCTGCCGCGCCTTAAACGACTGATAGGTAATGCACAAAGTACGCTTAGCTACAATAGCCTTGCGGATAATCTCAATCCAGTCCAGCCCTTTCAGGTTGTCGTTTTTCTCAAAATCGATGACCGGGGCGCTATGTGTTTTTTGGGTATAAATCTTGTCTTCCAGCTTGCTCACCATCTCGTTCAGGTCGGCAAAGTGGCTAAAGCCTTTAAACTGTTTCAGCAGGTCCGACACCTCGCCCAGCACCTGCATGTCCTGGTGGTTGAGCGGTATGTTGGTGATGCTGTAGTTTTTGTCACTGTAGGTATAAAACCGTTTATCCACCACCACAATAGGCGCCTCGTAGCCCAGCTTGTTGCTGCGCATCATTTCAAGGTCGGCCTGCACGGTGCGGCGGCTCACGCCCTTGTCAATCCCCTGGTACTCGTACAGTGCGTCCGAACAGGCCTCAATCAAATCTTCCAGCGTCCACTTTTTGTAGCGGTTACGCAGGCAGTTGTCGATAGTGCGGTAACGGATGAGGGCATTGCGATTAACGGGCATGGGAGGCTAATGAGTGAATTTTGAATGAGTGAATGAGTGAGTGTTGGAATGTGCGGATATGCAAATGTGCAGATGGAAGCTAATTGGTGAATGAGCGATCAAAATTGGGTAAGCAACAGCAGTATAAAAAACATAATAAATATCATCAATGGTATAAACGCTGTCAAGTTCTGCTTTTCTTTGGTATCGACAGAAAGCTTGTAGTAATACGGTACTTTATATTTTTCGCCAATGTGTTTTAATATGGCAGAGCAGAATTCATGGGCTTTGGTTTGGTTGAGGAGCACATATTCTTGATGAACTGCAAAATAGAATAGCTCAACCGGGTTGTCATCACTTTCGCGTACCACATAAGCCATTACAGCAGGCACATCTCCGTAACGCCCTCCGCCGTTTAGCATCTCAAACTGTAACTCTTTAACGTCCTTCGTATCAAAGTGAACGGGCTTTCGCCAGCCTTTTTTATATAAAAGGCTTTCATCGGTCATTTCAATTTGCCAGCTTTCTGTATCATAGCGGCCTAAATAGCTACAAGTGATTAGATTATCTGCTAAAACAATCTCACATTGGTCATAATGTAATGTGGTGGCCAAGGCTAAGGTGCGGGTTTTATTTTACCAATGATATCAATTTATTTTTTGCTGCGCAAATACACTGCGCAGCACCATTTTTATTTTGTGGTATTGAAATTAAAACACACCGTTATGGAAAAGGTAAAAATCAGCAATACTGAGTTAAGAGCCCTGGGCATTAACGACAATCAAATACTCGAAAACTTTAGCCGGGTGGCTAACGGTTTGCTGAAACACCAAGTAATGGACCGGGCCGAAATACTGGCCAACCTCGAGGCCTTGATTGCCGACCCTATGCCCTACGCGCTTAACAAAGGCGGCAAGTTTAAAAACCTAGCCGAAAGCGTGATTGAGCTGCGTAAAGAAGGCAAATTTGTAAAGCAGGAACGCGGCAACTTTAAATTGAAGGAAGAGATTGCCGATTTACCGGTGTATGGTTTGGAGCATATTGAGGTGGGTGCGCTGGCGCAAATGCGTACTGCCGTGCAGTTGCCCATTGCGGTGGCCGGCGCCCTGATGCCCGATGCCCACCAGGGTTATGGTCTGCCTATTGGGGGCGTGCTGGCTACCACGGCCAATACCATTATTCCGTTTGCGGTTGGGGTGGATATTGCCTGCCGCATGTGCCTGAGTGTTTTCGAAATGCCTGCTACAACCATCGACGATAAAACCGACCATCTGAAAAGCCTGCTACTCAAGAACACCAACTTTGGCATTGGCGGTACTACGCAATGTTACTTTGATACTTCGTTGTTTGACAGCAAGGTATGGAGCGAAACTAAAGTAATCCGCACGCTTAAAGATAAGGCTTATGCACAGTTGGGCACCAGCGGTACGGGCAACCACTTTGTGGAATGGGGCGAACTGACGGTGGCCGATAACGCGCTCGACAGCGTACCGGCGGGGACTTATTTGGCGCTGTTGTCGCACTCGGGTTCGCGCGGGTTTGGGGGCAGCGTGGCCGACCATTACAGCAAGCTGGCC
>CAXYKR010000116.1:0-4716 GCA_964277815.1 uncultured Mucilaginibacter sp.
GTTTTATATCGAGCCTTGCAACAGGCCAAAGCAGATTATACGGCAGGCCAATCTGTTGATAAAATCGAAGAACAGGCTTCAGCAATGATCAGCAATGAGCCGGATACACAATTAGAGTATTTTGAATTAGCCGATGGGCAAACCCTGCAACCGGCCACTGCACAAAGCAAAACTTTAGTAGCGCTTGTGGCTGCCCGGGTTGGCCATACCCGCCTCATTGATAATGTGATAATACAGTGATAACCTGCTGTTATATTTAATTACTAACTTTGCTTTATGATTATTGAGGTGTTGAAATCTAAAATCCATCGTGCTAAGGTAACGCAGGCCGAACTAAACTATGTAGGCAGCATTACTATCGACGAGGATTTAATAGAGGCGGCGAATATTATACCGAACGAAAAGGTACAGATTGTTAACAATAACAACGGTGCCCGTTTTGAGACTTATGTGATAAGAGGCGAACGTGGCAGCGGAACTATTTGCCTTAATGGTGCTACAGCCCGCCTGGCGCAGGTAGGTGATATTGTGATTATTATGTCGTACGCTTATATGGAACAGGCCGAAGCCCGCCAATACGAACCTATTTTAGTTTTTCCTGATACAGATAATAAATTAATTCGATAAATTAGGCACCCTGATTTAATTGAATTAATTTGATGAAATATATTTTAGTTGCATGCTGCCTGTTTTTGGCTACCGGCAGTTGGGCGCAGCAAGCTCCGGCACAACAATCTTCCAAGGTAATACAGGTTTTCTTTTTCAGAAACGACGGTTCTAAAGTACCCATTGCAGATAGTGCTGATTTTATCCGGGCGGTAACCCTGCCCGACTCCGGCTCAACGCTGTTCGGTATAAACGATTATTACCGCAACAACAAGCCTAAACTGATGGGTAAATCAACGGCGATTGACCCACCTGTAATGCAGGACCAGTGTGTAACTTATTACCCAAACGGCAAGCGCGAATCGGTTTTAACTTATGATAACGGACAGTTAACCGGTACCGGTTATTTGTTCTATCCAAATGGTAAACTGCATTTGAGCATTACTTATGATACCGCATCAAACAAGTTACCCGAAGAAAGAGCGTTCATCACCAGTTGCCTCGACACCACCGGTACTGCTATAGTAACCGATGGCAACGGCCGCTATGTAGATTACAACCCAAACACCGGAGCTATTAGCGAAGAAGGCCCGATCAAAAACGGCAAACCAGATGGTGAATGGCATGGCAATTATTCTACCGAAAAAGTAACTTATACCGACACGTACAGCAACGGTAAGTTTGTATCTGGTTATTGCACTATCGCGAATGGCACTAAATATACTTATACTCGGCGCCAGCAGTCGCCAGAGTTTAAGGGTGGTGATGCCGCGTTTGTAGCACTCATTAAAAAGAAATTTAAATACCCGGCTACACTTAAAAATAAATCAACCAATGGCGTACTTACCTTCCTAGTAGATAAAACAGGCAAGGTTAGTCATGGTCGTTTTTTGGGCAACATTACGCCCGAAATTAATAAGATTATAACCGATGCCATCAATAGCTCGCCCAACTGGAAACCAGCTATTCAAAATGGATTACCGGTAAATTCGTCGTGGCTGGTTACGGCTACCTTTGGCACGCCAGCAGCACCGGTTAAAAAAGCAGCCAAATAATAACATGGTTGTCGCCACCGGACTTACCGGCTTTTTTGAGCAGCTAAGCCAAATTAGCTTTTTGAGTCCGGAACTCAGGCAGCATCTTAGTCTAATTTTAGAAGAGGAAACCTTTCAGCGAAAGACTATATTGCTAAAAGCCGGGCATGTATCTAGGCGCATCTATTTTGTAAAAAAAGGCTTTATAAGGGCCTTTTTTTACAAAGCCAGCTCACCCTACACCACCTGGTTTATGGGACAAAGCGAGTTTGTAATATCGGTTTACAGCTTCTTTTCGCAAAAACCATCATTCGAAAACATCGAGGTTTTGGAGGATAGTATTTTGCTTTCCATTACCTGGGATGAGTTGCAAAACTTGTATAAACAGTTCCCGGAGTTTAACATTATCGGGCGCTTAATTACCGAGCAATACTATATCCGCAGCGAAGAGCGCACCATCGACCAGCAAACTCTTACCGCACAGCAGCGCTACCAAAAGCTTTTAAACACCTACCCCGATATTTTGCAGCAAGCCACGCTGGGTCAGATAGCCTCGTACCTGGGCATTAAGCAAGAAACGCTAAGCCGCATCAGGCACCAGGTTTAATTATTTGATATAAGTCAAAGTTTTATAGCGCCTTGCCCCGATAGCTTTGAGGTAAATAAACCTTAATGCTATGTTGACCATTATTTTAATCTGTTTTGCTTTTTGTTTCGTTATTGAAAACCTGATACCCGGCTGGAAACTGCCGCAGGTACCCACCTGGACTATCCGCGTATTAGCCGTCAATTTTGTTCAGTTGCTGGTAGTGGCTATTGCCGGCTTTACCTGGGAGCGCTGGCTTTCGTCTTACTCGCTGTTTAACCTCTCAGCCCATTTACCCAACTGGCTCTGTGGCATTATAGCCTACATCATAGCCACTTTTATATTTTACTGGTGGCATCGCTGGCGGCACGAGAGCGACTTTTTGTGGACGCGCTTTCACCAGATACACCACAGCGCACAACGCCTGGAGGTCATCACTTCATTTTACAAACACCCGCTCGAGATGACCGTGAACTCGATTATTGGCAGTTTACTGGTTTATATGCTATTGGGGCTGCATCCTGAAGCAGGTGCTGTTTATACACTCTGTACCGCGGTAGGTGAGTTTTTTTACCATAGTAATGTTAAAACGCCGCAATGGGTAGGCTACGTTTTTCAGCGCCCCGAAATGCATCGCATTCACCACGAGTATAATAAGCACACCAATAACTATGGCGATATTGTATGGTGGGATATGCTGTTTGGCACCTACAGTAACCCTAAACAATTTAATGCCACTTGCGGCTTTGATACTGATAAGGAGTTAAGGCTAACCGAAATGCTTGCTTTTAAGGATGTACATAAAACTTAATATTTAATTCATTTACCGTACTTATATTTAGCCGTTTTTATAAATTTCATTATGCGCATTCTTATCACGTTCATATTATCTTCATTACTTGCAAGTGCTTTTGCACAACGCCAAAATGTATATTATTTAAAAAATAACGGTCGTTCTGTTTCTACCCACGACAGCGCAGATTACACCCGGATAGTTCGCGAACCCGATTCTGGTTCGGTATTGTATAAAGTAATGGAGTACTACCCCAATGGCACCGCAAAGTTGCTGGGCTTATCGTCAACTATTGACCCCATTAAGTTTGAAGGAGTAAGCACAACTTTTGATAAAAACGGCAAACGCGGAGCAGTTTTGAATTTTAAGGCGGGTCGGCTTTTAGGCGAGCAATACTATTATTACGCTAACGGCAAATTGCGCGAAGCCCGAACTTACCTGCCTCCTGATAAAGATTTTAAAGAAAGTTATTTGATTAATATCTATAATGACTCGACTGGCAAAGCATTAGTAACTGCGGGCAATGGCCATTATCAAAACCATGATTATCAAAACAAAACCTTTTCCGAAGGCGATTTGAAAGATGGTTTAAAACAAGGTGAATGGAAAATATCTGTCAACAACGACAGCGTCATGGTTAATGAAACTTACAACTCCGGCAGCTTTGTAAAAGGCACAGCAAAATTTGCTAATGGCGAAGTGTTAATTTATGATAAGCCCGAAACATTACCGCAGTTTCCGGGTGGCATTAGCGCTTTTGGTAAATTCTTGGGCAGAACGCTGCGCTATCCGGCGGATGCTCAGCGAAATGGCATACAGGGCCGGGTGATGCTATCATTTGTAGTAGAAAAAGATGGTAGCCTTACCGACATTCATCCTGTTGGCAAATCGCCTTCACCATTGTTAACCGAAGAGGCTACCAGAGTGCTGAATGAAAGCCCGAAATGGCTTCCCGGCATGCGATATGGGCGTGCGGTAAGAGTGAAATATACCGTCCCTATTGTTTTTAATTTAGGCAGATAATAACCTCTTGATTCGGCTATTATTAAATTATCATTTTTTTAAATCAGATACCTGTTAAAGTCCTATCTTTGCATCCCGACGCTGAAGTCGGGTTTTAAGCCTTTCAGCGCATAGCTTTTTGAGTGTTTACCGTTAATCATTTGCGATGTAAAAAATCGTGTGTAAATATTAACCACGGACTTTAAACAACAAATATTGATTTAAGACTATGCCCAAAGATACCTCCATCAAATCAGTACTGATTATCGGCTCAGGCCCTATCATCATTGGTCAGGCTTGCGAGTTTGACTATGCCGGTTCACAAGCTGCCCTTTCGTTAAAAGACGAAGGCATCGAAGTGTCTATCATCAACAGTAACCCGGCAACCATTATGACCGACAAGGTTATTGCCGACCATGTATACTTGCTGCCCCTTACCTGCGAAAGCTTGGAAAAAGTGCTGAGCGAACAACACATTGATGCCGTGCTGCCTACTATGGGCGGCCAAACGGCGTTAAATTTATGTATTGAAGCTTCAGAGCGTGGTATCTGGGAAAAATACAATGTTAAGGTTGTTGGTGTTGACGTTGCTGCTATTGAAAAAACTGAAAACCGCGAGGCTTTCCGCCAATTGATGGTCGACATTAATGTAGGTGTAGCAAAATCTAAAATTGCCAACTCTTTTTTAGAAGGTA
>CAXYKR010000117.1:0-11299 GCA_964277815.1 uncultured Mucilaginibacter sp.
GATTTTAATCATGCCATTATGATACGCTCGCTGCTAAGTAAAAACGGCGTGCTGCATTACCAGGCCGGTGCCGGTATTGTGGCCGATTCGGTTGCCGAAAGTGAACTTAACGAGGTGAACAATAAAGTAGCGGCCCTGCGCAAAGCCATCGAGACAGCGCAGGAATTATAACATCAAAAGAAACAATACAAGTTTAACAGCTGTAAAAGCTTAAACCATCATGAATAACACAGACGGTAAAGTGGCCATGGAAAATAAAGGTGCAGGCAGGATTTTGATTGTAGATAATTACGACTCGTTTACCTACAATCTGGTTCATTTAATTAACGAATTAGGCCTGGAGTGTGAGGTATGGCGTAACGACCAGTTTAAGCTGGAAGATATAGCAGAGTTTGATAAGATTATTTTATCGCCGGGGCCGGGTATTCCGTCTGAAGCAGGTTTGCTGCTGGATGTGATTAAGGCTTATGCGCCTACTAAAAGTATATTTGGTGTGTGTTTAGGTCAGCAGGCCATTGCCGAGGTTTTTGGCGGCAGCTTGTATAACCTAAGCCGTCCGATGCATGGCATCGCAACGCCCGTTAAAGTGACCGATGCTACCGAGGCCCTGTTTGTGGGTTTACCAGAGCAAATTAACGTAGGACGCTACCATTCGTGGGTAGTTTCGAAAGAAAATTTACCCGATGATTTGGTGGTTACTGCCATCGACGAAAAGGATAATTCGATTATGGCCCTGCGTCACAAAACACTGGATGTGCGTGGTGTGCAGTTTCACCCCGAATCGGTGCTTACCGAGTATGGAAAAGAAATGATGCGTAACTGGTTAAACATATCAGCAAGCGGTTCTGAAGAAAAAAAGGCGGCATCTGCAGAAGAAAAATTATATTAAATATATTAGTTGGCCTCCTGCTTTGCGTTTAGTATAAGTGGGGAGTGATGATTTATGACGATATTAGATAAAATAGTACAGCGTAAAAAGAAAGAAGTTATCGCATCAAAGATGGTAACCTCTTATACACAATTAGAAGAGCGCGAGTTATTTTTAAGAGAGCCTTTGTCTTTCCGCGATTTTTTGCTCGACCCGGCTCGTACCGGAATTATTGCTGAATTTAAGCGCAAATCGCCATCTAAAGGTATTATTAACGACGAGGTTAAAGTACGCGAGGTAACCAAGTCTTACGAGCATGCAGGCGCTTCGGCGTTATCGGTTTTAACCGACCGCAACTTTTTTGGCGGCAGTAAAACAGATTTGCTTACGGCTGCACGGTTTTGTTATGTGCCTATTTTGCGAAAGGATTTCATGATCGACGAATACCAGATTGTGGAAGCTAAAACCTTAGGTGCTGATATTGTATTGCTGATTGCCGCCATACTTACACCAGCCGAAATTAAGCAGTTTGCTGCCTTGGCCAAGAGCATCGGGCTAAACGTATTGCTTGAGGTGCATAATCTGGAAGAACTGGAGCGCAGTTTGGATGATAACATAGACGCCATAGGTGTTAATAACCGCAACCTGGCCGATTTTACAGTATCAGTCGAGAACTCGTTCCGGTTGGTAGAGCACATCCCGGATAAGTTTTTGAAAGTATCAGAAAGTGCCATTAGTGACCCGGAAACGATAAAGCAATTAAAAGCAGTTGGTTTTAACGGCTTTTTAATAGGCGAAAATTTTATGCGCCAGGCCGACCCGGGTGCCGCGATGGAAGCCTTTGTGAGTGAATTGAAATAGATATTTGTAAGGTGAAGAGAAGCAGCTTAACGCATAAAATGACTTCTCTTCGCTAAAATCTTATCTTTGCAGCCGTGAGCGAAAGAACCATTTTAAAACTGCAGTTGCCTACCGACCCGCGCTGGGTAACCAACGTGGTTGAAAGCAATATTGAAGAAATATTAACCGATCATGCTTTTTGTGAGCAAAAGGCAGCCAGCAACGCTATTACGCTGATTGTACAAAATCCTAACCTAAGCGATTTGGTACAGGAGATGGCTTTGCTGGTGCAGGAAGAAATGGACCACTTTAAGCGGGTACACGATATTATTTTAGCCCGTGGCTATATACTTGGTCGCGAGCGTAAAGATGATTATGTGGGCGAGCTCCTAAAATTTATGAAAAAGGGTGGCAGCCGCGAAGAGCAACTGATAGACCGCCTGCTTTTTGCCGCCATGATAGAGGCCCGCAGCTGCGAACGCTTTAAGGTATTGTCAGAAAATATTAATGATGCCGAACTGGCTGCTTTTTACCATGAACTGATGATTAGCGAAGCCACCCATTATACCACCTTTATACGCCTGGCAAAAAAATACGCCGGCAAAATTGATATAGACAGCCGTTGGAGTGCCTTTTTAGCGTATGAGGCCGAGGTAATTAAAAACTACGGTAAAAAGGAAACTATACACGGCTAAGACATTGGTAATCCCGGCAATATAAACTAAGCCGGACTGGTAGGGTTGGGGATACAGCCAGCCACGTTTTCAAGGTAGTTTTTCATCATTTCCAAATCTACCACGTCGTTAATAAAGCCGATGTACATATCGGGCCGCACGATGAGCGCTTTGCTTTGCCCGGTTTTGATATCAAAAGCATCAAAAACTTGTTGGTTTTTTACGGATGGCGGCAGGTGGTAAAAGTTAAGCCAGCCATTGTAATTCTGCGTAATCCATTTAGCCAGGCTAAACACATACAATTCCTGCTGTTGCCCCATAGTAATTAAGGTAAAGCCGGTTTTGCCGCACCAGGCATGTAAGTCGGTTTGCTGCTGTTTTTTCTCGTCGTATATTTTTAAATAAGGCAGTCGGTCGCCGGCTTTAATAGTATTTAACTGGCTTAAATGCAGGTTTAAACTGCTATGCGTATAGCTGATGCCGATTTGCGATACGCGTTTAAAGAATTTAAGCCTCAAAGCTTCGTTTTGCCATGCTTTTCGTAATAGTACCGGCAATAGCCACTGTTTAGCCAGCCTTGCCCATAAGCTATTTGACGTAGTTACCTTAAATGCCCGGTCGGTGCTTTGTAGTAAATCTTTAGCTACCGGCATGCGCTCGGCAGCGTAGCTATTCAATATCTCTGGTTTTAATTTATGTTGAATGACTCCTGCCAGTTTCCAGGCCAGGTTGTAAGCATCCTGCAATCCGGTGTTCATACCCTGCCCGCCAATAGGGGAGTGAATATGGGCGGCATCGCCAATTAAAAAGCAACGCCCCAGGCTAAACCTACCCGCCATGCGGTGATGCAGCTGATAGGTAGTAAACCAGGTGCAATCCAAAACAGCCGGGTTATTACCGGTTAGCTTTTTTAAAGCAGGCATTACATCAGCCAAAGTAAGCTCTGGTTTAGAACCCGGTTCTGGCGGAATATTCCCTACAATGCGGTAAGCGCCCTGGCCCGGCATCGGGAAAAATGCAGCAAAATCTCTTGACGCTAAATAAAGGTTAATCAGTTTCTCGTTGCCGGGCATAATCACATCCGCCAGGTAAAACCGGTTAGGATAGGTGTCGCCGTTGAACGAAATTTGTAACTTCTGCCTCACCTGGCTATGCGCACCATCGGCCCCAATAAGCCACTGGCAGGTTAGCGTGTATTGCTGTTCGCCATTATTTAGGGTTACCTTAACTTCACCCGATTGCTGTTGCAGGTCGGTTAAAGTAGTGTTCCAATAAACCGGGCAACTTTTATCGGTTAAATAATTAAGTAGCGCACGTTCATTTTTATTTTGCGGATAGATATGGACAAAGGGAAAAGGCGTGTTATTGTGCCCGGAGTTTTGCACAATGAAATTCCCCTTGGGCTTACCTTCAATATAAAAATTTAAACCTTTGGCTTGTATGCCTTCTGCAATCACGGTATCTGCAATGCCTAATTGCCGGTAAATTTCTAAAGAGCGTGCTTGTACCGCCAGCGCTCTTGACTGGCGCGTTGGCCCCTGGCGGTTGTCAATAATAACCGGTTGCAGGCCATAGCGCAGCAATTGTGCTGCCATCATTAAACCTGATGGTCCGGCGCCTACAATTAGTACCTGGGTTGGGCTTTGAGTAGCAGGTGTCATACCCAAATATGCTCAAAAATATCGGGCTGATGAATTAAGTAAATCAGTTGATAAAAGCTGCGGGTATATGAGTCCCAATCAGGCTTTATATAACAGAAAAATGACCGGGCGTTTGTGCAAATCAGGTTGTTGCTTTTTCCACTGGGCAACGGTTTGGGTTTGCACCATTTCATCGGGTGCTGTAAGGTTGCAGGCAATGCATAACCGTGTGGCCGGTTTGCAAACCTTTAATACCTCATCCAACAACTGGTTATTGCGAAACGGTGTTTCGATAAATAATTGTGTCTGACCAAAGCGTTCGGCCTGGCTTTCTAACTCTTTGATGCGTTTGCAGCGTTGGCCTTTATCAATAGGCAGGTAACCATGAAAGGTAAAACTCTGCCCGTTAAAGCCTGAGGCCATCAG
Source organism: uncultured Mucilaginibacter sp. (assembly GCA_964277815.1). Taxonomy (GTDB): domain Bacteria; phylum Bacteroidota; class Bacteroidia; order Sphingobacteriales; family Sphingobacteriaceae; genus Mucilaginibacter. The sequence continues at coordinate 4,449 of CAXYKR010000117.1, forward strand.
CGATAATAAGATAGAACTTGGCCCCACCAAAGGAACTACCTTAATCCCCCGGCGATGTGCTTCGGCTACAATGTCTGCCCCCGGGTCGGCTACGCCCGGGCAACCGGCCTCGCTCATTAAACCCGCATCGCGACCAGCCGCCAAACCACTAAAAAAGGTGGCAATGTCTGTACTGCGCTGGTGCTTACCGTAATCGTGTATAATGAGCTGATTTTGCGGAGTGGTTAAGCCGGCCTGCTTTAAGAACTTGCGGGCAGTCTTTTCGTTCTCTACAATATACTCGGTAATCTGGTTGATGGTCTGTACCAGGTAAGGAGTAAATGATTGGGCCGCGGCATCATCAGCAAGCGGAACCGGTATTAAAAAAAGTGTTCCGGCGGGCATGTTGCAAAGTTGGCTTTTTTATTTTTAAATTAGGTTAAACAATAACATAGTTGCGTATGAAATCACTGAGCAAAGATTGGTTTATAGAGGGGGCTATTGATTTTGAACACAAAAAGTATGTTTTGCTGGCTTATTTGCAGGAAATTAACCGGCACTTCGATAAAAGCCATTTGTACCCCAACCTGGCCGACCTGATTTTTCATTACCGTAACCTGCTTAATTTTAAAGACAACAAAACAGTGCTGCAGCAAACCTTTCCGCAGCGGATAAGCAAAGCAGATTTTGAGGCTGTAAAACTCACTTACAAAAAAATGGTGCAGGATGATTACACCATGCAGGAAATAGAGCGCATAATTACCTATGCCTTAAAAAAGATGGACCCCGCCCTGCAAACCGGGCAGGAGATTTATGATTTTGTAGAAAGCTGCCTGGACATCGACCCTATAGGCTTATTGCCACTAATGCCCTACCATGGTTATTTTACGCTTAGCAACGGCACACACAAAACCAATTGGGTGTACGAGTACCAGATTACCTTGTTCGAAAACCAGAGCGATAAGTACCGGGGCATACACATCAACCTGATTGATACTTTTGAGCAAAGCCTGGTGAACACGCCGCAAGCTATCAAACAGCAACTCATTAAAAGCCGTAAGCATTTGCCCAACCCGGCTATGTACCATGTGCAAAGCGAGGTGACGTTCCCCTTAGAGCAAACGCTGCTGCCAGTAGCCAAGCGGCGGTTGGTAAGATTTATATCTGATGCAGCTTAGGTAGCGGGAAGCTTGCTTAGTCTGAAGGTTTCAATAGTTCGTTTTTGGTAATGTTTAGTCTGATGGAATTATTATCCTTCGTTTGCCGGTATAAAATCAGGATATCCTGCGTTTTGCCATTAGCAAGCGTGTCTGATTGTACAAGTCCAAATTTGAAGGCATCGTTTTCAGTATCGTTTTTGAATTTAAAAAAGATAGTATCGTTGTTTAATGTATAAGTGCCAGTATGTTTATATACTCCAAAACAGACATCCCTTATACTAAAATCGTTGTTCACTTTTAGCTTTATCAAACTGGTGCAATTCGCCGCACCTTCATTTTCTGCTATCAGCAGGTCTTTAGCTTCAAAATATTCATAGTTAATAATCCCAAAAGGTTTCCACGCAATTACCCCCAATAAAATTGCTATGCAGCAAATTCGGTAGGGGATTGATTTAGCTAATGAATGTTTTTTGAAAAAGACTATAGCCTGATATAGTAAACCAACGAATAGGCCGACGTAGGTAATGAACATTACAGGCAGTGTAAGCATCTCCCAAACTCCTAAAAAACCTTCCCAATAGTAGGCTGTGTTTATTGTCAGGAATAAAATTATGGTACCTGTTAAAAGGCGTTTGTTCTTGAGTATATTGGGCATTTACATATGCCTAAGGTAGGTTATAAAGCAGTATAATTTATAATCTTATGGCTCTTGGGCAAACCATAAGATTATAAAATGTTGTTTCGAGCGATTGGGAAGAACTTTAAATATCTTGTTTAATCGCTTGTAGAATATCCATCAGTTCGAGACGATAGGGTATCTAAAAACGTTCTATCGTCGACTATTTCAAAGCGCTTAATGCTTCGCGAATGCGCGGTATCATGTTCTGGATATCTTCGAGCGTTGAGGTACCTACCGATGCACGGAACCAAGTCACATCTTCGCCGGTGCCGAAAGCTGAGAACGGCACTAAAGCTACCTTAGCGGCTTTTATCAGGTAAAAATTAATATCGGCCGACGTTTGCAGCACCTGGCCATCGGGTGTGGTTTTGCCAATGTAAGCCGCTTTTACGGTTAAGTAAATAGCACCCATCGGTTCAATCGCATCTACGTCAAAGCCTTCTTCTTTTAATTGTTTAAAGCCGTTGTATAGTGTGCTCAGGCTTTCCTGTATACGATTGCTAAAGTTTTCCAGGTACTGGTGCAAGGCATCGGTTTGCTGTAAATATTTGGCCGTAGCTACTTGTTCTGCCTTTGGCGCCCAGGCTCCCATGTGGCCAACGATTGATTTCATTTGAGCAATCACCTTTTCGGGTCCAAAGCCCCAGCCTACGCGTACGCCGGTAGCTGCCAGGCATTTCGAAATACCGTCGATATATAAGGTGTAATCTTTCAGTTCAGGGCGCAGGGTAACCGGGTCGTAATGCTTTTTGCCAAAAGTAAGCATGGCATAAATCTGATCGTACATAATGTACAACGGTTTTTCGCCGGGCTGGCGCGATGCGTTTTCGGCAATCACCAAATCGCAAATCTCTTCCAGGTCGGCTTTCTCAAACATGGTACCGGTTGGGTTTTGCGGAGAGCAAAGGCAAAGCAGTGTAGCGCCTTTGATATGCGGCGCAATATCAGCAGCCTTAGGTAAAAAGTTATTCTCGGGCGTGGTGTTAATCTGTATTTCTTGCGCACCGGTAATATGGGCGTAATGGTTATTGTTCCATGATGGTGATGGATAAATTACCTTATCGCCTGGGTCAACCAAAGCTAAAAAGGTAGAATAAATTAGCGGACGCGAACCACTGGCAATTAATACCTCGTTAGGAGTTACCTCAATGTGGTGCTGTTCGGCTAAAAAGGTTGCGACTTGTTTACGCAAGTCCAGCATTCCGTCAGCCGGTGGGTAATTGGTTTGATGGTCCTGATAGGCCTCAATAATACCCTGCTGCAGTTCGGCAGGGATAGGATAGATATGCGGGTCAAAATCGCCGATGGTTAAATTTGCAATCTGCTGTCCCTGGCGTTTTAGTTCGTTTATCTCGTTTCCTATTTTAATAATCTCAGAACCCTTTAAGGTTTGAGCCAAAACCGATACACTCATAGTTATTTGTTTATGAGGGGCAAAGATAGGTGTTTGATAATTAGATTTAAGCTTATTAAACGATGTGTTACAATGAGCAACGAGCAATAAAAAAAGGTCGCTAATTACTTAACGACCTTCAAATATATAAATGCTGTACTGTTTAAGCAGCCGATGGCTTGCGTAAGCGAATGATGCGCATCCAGTGCATGGCTTTCATTACCGGGTAAACCGGGTCAATTTCAAACCAGCGGGCACCAAAGTTAGGGCTGTTTGGGCGTTTGTGGTGATTGTTCTGAAACAGCTCACCCAGCATCAAAAAGTCGAACGGGGTAGTATTTTTCGATTTATCGCCGTTATCAAAATTTGAGTAACCGTATTTGTGACCGCACCAGTTTACAATAGCGCCATGTAAAGGGCCCATAATAAATTGGATAGGTAACAATAACCACTGCCACCAAGCCGTAGCAAAAGCAGCGTAAAAGGCTACATATAATAAGCCAAACCCAATGCGGGTAATGGTGTGCGAACCATAATAATCTAATAGGCGCCACTCCGGATAATTGCCTCTGAATTGAGCTTCAGGTTCACGCAAACGCTTCTCATAAACTCTGAAACTAACGGCAGTTTTATACATCATCTGGAAAACGTCAGTAAAAAAGTGCGGCGAGTGCGGATCTTTTTCGGTATCGCTGTAAGCATGGTGCTCGCGGTGCATAATGGCATAGGCACGCGGATTTAAAAAAGACGAACCCTGACAAATAAAGGTAAGCGTATGAAAAATGCGCTCGGTTACCTTATGTGTGCTAAACATTTTATGAGCCGCGTAACGGTGCAAATAAAAGGTTTGAAAGAACAGGGATAAAAACCAGTGGCTAACGAAAAAAATTATAATTATCACGTTGTAAGTATATTATAGTACAGTACTATAAATGATTTTAAAGAGTGTTGTTAATTTGCGCAAAGGTAGCACTTAATAAGCTAAATGTTAATAGTTTTCCACAATAAAAACAGCGTCTTTTTGTGCTTGTCTTTGGTTAGTATACGTATTATAATTAACTCCCGGTTTTACTTTTTATTGCAAAAAATGTTCGCGTGCGCTTTGTCTGGTTGTACCCAGTTCAAATTGTTCGGCCAGTAATCGGTAAGATTGCAGGCGGTCTTCAAAGTGTTCGGCAATGGTTACCAGCATTACCTCGTCAACCTGGTAAGTATTGGCCAATTTGGTAGTAATGGCTTTCATTTGTTCGGGCGTACCGCTGATAACGCGGCGCCGGTTCATTCGAATGCGTTCCTGCTCTTGCAGGGTATAAGTCGCATTTTTAACGTCATCGTAGCCCAATGGCTGGATGCCGCCGCCTTTTTCAAACTGAATAAAGCGGTAATCCATTACGGCCTGGTGCTGCCTGATTTTTTCTTCATCTTCTGAACAGAATGCAAAGATGGCCACATTAGCTTCGGGCGTCGCCAAATCTGCCGAGGGCTCAAAACGGCTGCGGTAAAGGTCGACAGCATTGGCGCCGCCAACCGGGTTAATAAAATGTGCAAACGAAAACCCCGTGCCAAAATGGGCGGCGTACAAGCTGCTTTGTCCGCTCGAGCTGAGCAGCCATTGCGCCGGCACGGTATCAATCATAGGTATAGCCCTGATGCGGGCAGCTACCGGTCCGTCTTCGGCCGTATCATGAAGGTAATTTTGCAAGTCCATCAATTGCTCGCCAAAATCCTGCTCGTTAAACTGGTTCGATGGGTTGAGTACAGAGACAGTAACCCGGTCTGTGCCTGGTGCCCGGCCCATCCCTAAATCAATACGGCCCGGAAACAAGGCTTCCAGCATCCTGAAATTTTCGGCAACTTTCAGGGCGCTGTGGTTAGGCAGCATCACGCCGCCCGAGCCTATACGCAAATGCCTGGTTTGCCCGGCTAGGTGGGCAATTAATATTTCGGGCGTCGAACCTGCCAGGCTGCCGGTATTATGGTGTTCAGATACCCAATAGCGGGTATAGCCTAGCTGGTCGGCCAGTTTAGCCAGTTCCATGGTCTCCTGAACAGCCTGCCTGGCTGTTGCACCTTTTCGCACCGGCGACTGGTCGAGCACACTTAGTCGGATAGTATTCATGTTTCCCTGTTTTGTGCAAAAAACGGGATATCGGTGATTAGCTGTATGAGGTGTTTTTCTTTATGGCTTTGCGTTTACATTGCCAGGTAATTGTTGGGGTTGCCTTAAGGTTGATGTGTAAATTTCCAAAAGGTTAATTTGTTAACATGTCAGGTAATTTTTAATCTTTTGTTTTTAATGCGTCTGTATCTTTTGTTAATTTTCAGGTGCTAAAGAATTATAGCCTTTCTAACATCTCCTAATCGGTTTAATAAAGTATGAACGACGAAGTAAAGCAGTTTCGATTGTCAAAGATGATTGAAGAAATTGAAGACTACGCCATACTGCTGTTAGACGAAAACGGGAACATTGAAAATTGGAACAAAGGCGCCGAGAAGATTAAAGGCTATAAAGCGCATGAGATTGTCGGGCAAAATTTCAGGGTTTTTTATATGGATGAAGACCGGAAAAATCGGAAGCCTGAATCATTAATAGAAACTGCTAAAACCGAAGGTAAGGCTATTAGCGAAGGTTGGAGGGTACGTAAGGATGGCAGCAGGTTTTGGGGAAGTATTGTGATTACAGCTATACACGATATGCAGGGTGACATCGTAGGCTTTACCAAAGTAACCCGCGATTTGACTGATAAAATGCTGGCAGCCGAAGCCATACAACAACACCTGAACGAACTTCAGCTTAAAAATAAGGAACTGGAGCAGTTTGTTTACATCGCGTCGCACGATTTGCAGGAGCCTTTACTTACGGTAAGCAATTTTGTAGAACTGCTTAAAGAAGAATACGGGAGTTTATTTGACGAGGATGGGCAATTGTACATGGGATATATTACCGAAGCTACCGGACGGATGCGTAACCTGATTAAAGATTTGCTGGATTACTCACACATTGGCCGCGAAAATGGCATTGAGCAGGTGGATGTAAACCAATTGCTGACCGATATTGTGAATGACTTAGACCAACGTATTGCCGTAACCGGAGCGCAAATTATTTACGGTGAAATGCCAATCGTAACCGCGTATGCTACCGAACTGAGGCAGCTGTTTCAAAACCTTATTACCAATGCGCTTAAGTTTTACCGCACTGGAGTGCCTCCTGTAGTGGAAATCAGCATAGAGCCCTATAAAAAGGGCTGGCGGTTTCATGTGAGTGATAACGGAATTGGAATTAAGCCTGAGCACGAGGAAAAGATTTTTTTGATATTTCAACGTTTACATAACCGCGAGGAGTTTTCGGGTAACGGGATAGGTTTGGCTAATTGCAAAAAAATTGCTGTAATGCATAACGGGGATATAAGCGTTGCCTCGGTGCCGGGCAAAGGCAGCGTATTTAGTTTTACTATTGAATTATAACATACTATTACCCTAATGTCAAAAATTAAAGACCTGGAGTGTGTGCTGCTGATTGATGACGATAAGCCCACTAACCTGATTCATAAAAAAGTTATCGAAAAAACAGGTCTGGGCGTGGAGGTACAGGCGCTAACCTCGGCCCGCGAAGCACTCGATTTCTTGACCAGTACCGGCA
>CAXYKR010000118.1:0-8344 GCA_964277815.1 uncultured Mucilaginibacter sp.
ATTAAACCTGAGTTAGGTATTATAGACTACCTCATTATCATTGCTGTATTGCTTGCTACGCTGTTTTTGGGCTTACGTTATGCCAAAAACCAAAGCACTACCCAGTCGTATTTTGCGGCCAAGGGGCGGGTGCCGGCATGGGCAATCGGTATGTCATTGCTGGCTACACTCATCAGTAGTGTAACGTTTTTGGGCTATCCCGGCGAAGGTTTTTCGTCTAACTGGATTTTACTGGTGCAGGGGTTGATGGTGCCTGTCGTATTGATGGGAACCATCTGGTTTATTGTACCGCTTTTCAGAAAGGTAATTGGTTTAAGTACTTACGAATATTTCGAAAAGCGTTTCGGGCTCTTTGCCAGATATTATAGTTCCATTGCATTTGTACTCAGGCAGTTTTCGGGCATGGGCACGGTTTTCTTTTTGCTGGCTGTAGCCCTCAATAGCATGACCGGCGGTAATATGTATTTTATTATTGTACTGGTGGGCGCTATTATTATCGCTGTGAATTTAATGGGCGGTATGGAAGCCGTTATGTGGCTGGACGTTTTTCAGGGCTTTATGCTCTTTGCCAGCGGCATACTTTGCTTGGTGGTATTAATATTCTCTATCAAAGGTGGCGTGCCCGAAATTTTAAAAGTGGCCTCAGCAAACGGTCGTTCCGGTTTTGGTCCGTACAATATCGACTTTAAACGGCTCACTTTTATCGTGATGGCTATTAACGGTATGTTTTACGCCATCCAAAAATACGGCACCGACCAAACCGTCGTGCAGCGTTATTTAACGGCAAAAACAGATAAGGCAGCCATCAGGGCTTCGTTGTTAGGCATATCACTTACTGTTCCGGTGTGGATGTTGTTTATGTTTATTGGTACCTGTTTGTTTGTTTATTACAAGCAAAACGCGCTACCGGCGGGCTTAAACCCCAATGCTATTTTTCCGCATTTTATTATGACTGAGTTGCCAACCGGTGTCATCGGCTTTATTTTATCAGCCATGATTTCGGCCGCGGTTTGTAGTTTAAGTGCGGATTTAAATTCGCTTGCAGCTGTAGGCATCGAAGATTATTATAAAAAGCTTTTCCCCAACAAGCCCGATAAAAGCTACCTTAATGCCAGTAAATGGATGATTTTTGTTTCGGGTGCTATCGCCATCAGTATTGGCGGGATTTACATCAACATCGGTAATGAGGGTATTTTGGGCATCATCTTTACATTGTATGCCATATTTTCAGGCGGAATTGTGGGGATATTCCTTTTGGGACTGTTTAGCGCACGCGCTAACCGCCAAGGTATCAATATTGCCATCGTGGTTTGCATATTTTTTACCGCTTACGCGTTTTTAACATCCACACCTATTGGTACCGGCGACAACAAGACTGTGTTGCTCGATTTGGGCAAATACAACTTCACCCACAATAAACTTATGCTGGGTGTATACAGCCATTTAGTGGTGATTGGCGTAGGCTATGTGGCCAGTTTGTTTTTCCCTAAGCCGGTATTGGACCGCAACTTGCTTTACAGCGGCTGGCGCGAAGGGCGACGCGAGGAAAGAAAACAGGAAAAACAGCTTGCTGATTCGCAAGTTTAGTAAGCATACGCTTATTGGCTTAGACATCGATTACAGAAGTTGTGATGCGAAACTAAGTTGTCTGTTAATTTTCTTTCGAAATTTTCTCCTGCGCTAATTCAATGTCTTCCTGCGTTGCTTCAGGTTCTTCGTTAATCATTTCAGCTTTGGGGTCGTATTGCAACTCTACGCAAATAGGAAAGTGGTCCGACCCGCAATGGTTCATCGTATTGATACTTTTGAGGCTAAAGTCCGACGAGCAAAAGATATGGTCTAACGGAAATCTTAAAAAGAAATATTTGGCGTTGAAGCTGTTAAAAAAGCCCCGGCCTCTGCGCGGGTCCAGCAAACCGCTGGTTTTCGAGAATAATTCTGTGGTGTAGCTCCAGGCTACATCGTTCAAATCGCCAGCTACAATCACTGGTATAGGGCTGTTTTTAGCTTTTTGTCCTACCAGTAAAATTTCGCGGTCGCGTTCGGTTGATGTCGGGCTCTCTTGCGGTACCGGTGGTTTGGGATGCAGGCAATATAATTTTACTTTTTGGCCGGATTGCAAGCTTACATTAACCTCAATTGATGGAATATCATCTTCTACCAGATAATGAACAGCGCCATCGGCTAATGGCAGACGCGAGTAAAGCATCATGCCGTAGGTGTTTTCTAAAGGTTCTTTGATTTGGTAGGGGTAGCTTTGTTCAATATCTTTCATCTGGGCTTCCCACCAACCGTTAGTTTCAACCATCAGCACTACATCCGGGTTGCAATTTTTTATTAATTGGTGATAGGCCGCTGAGTTGTGATTATCCTGGTAAACATTGGCTACTAACAATTTGATATTATGAGTAGTGTTGTGATGAGTGCTTTTAACCAGTTGCTTCGATGCCAATGGGGTAAAAGGATATATTTTGATACACAAGTAAATTAAATTTAGCCCCAACGCTATAGCGAGTGCGATATCTTTTAAATCGGCAGGGAAATAAAAGATGAGCATTACTGCAAGTAGGAGTACATTTAAAATAAGCTTTTGCAGTCGGGGATATTCAAACACCCTAAAAACCCAGTAATCATTACGGATAAAAGGTATAACCGTAGATAGGATAATAAATATGCTGAGGTAGAAAGTAATCTGGTAAAGTAGCAACGGCGGATATTTTGTAAAAATTGAACCGCAATATCCTCATTTATGTTTAATCAAAGCTTAATTAATTTCTAATAATGTTTTGCTACACTTTAAGGCAAACAACGCTTATAAAAACAACTACCTGAACCATTGCTTTAACTGTTGCTCAAAATCTTTAGAGGGTTGATTGCTAACCTGGAAACGGCCTAAAGTATAGGTGTCACTGTTGCGAGTAATGGTTTGTGCTTGGGTAGTAAAGCCGGCAGATAAATGGTTCTCTTGCATTACCTGTAAAGTTTCTTCTTTGAAATTGGCGTAGGGATATGAAACGATGCCAAGTTTATGATTTAAGTATATATCTTAGCTAGCATCACAGTCAGTTAGTTCGATCAGATGTTCTTTCCAGTGTATGAAAGGCAAAGTAATATTATATTTAATCGCTTGAAACGCATGAACTTTATCCAAAATGGCTCAAGAAACTGATTCAGAAGCCTTTTATAACGAATTTCTTAAAGTCGTAAACAGTGAGGAAGATTTTTTAGAAATCCTAAAACATGAAAGCGAAGAATTTAATTTTTCTTTCATTAGGTTTAACGTAGATATTGATTTGTATAGCCTTATCGCTAAAAATCCTATTTCTAGTATTTCCCTACTTAGCAATGAACGAGGTAGTTCAAGACCGCGTAGTTTGAAAGAACTTGATCCAATATTTGATTGCTCAAACGTATGTTTCAGCAAGCCAGTAATCTTCTTTGAATCAATATTTCATGTTCCTGCTCGCTTTATCAACGCGATCTTTTCGAAAGGATTCAACTTCAGAAAGGCAAGATTTAAAAAGAGCTTGTTCATGAACAATGTAAGTGCGGAAATAGCATCCAGCTTTGGATTTATTTCATGCTCTTCCGTAACATTGTTAAATTGTCGTTTCGCAGCTGTTGATAATCGGTTTACGGAAGTAAGTACTGAAGGCAATTTTCACATAGAAAACACAATTGTTGGCTCTGAATTAAATTTAAGCCGTTGCAAAGTCAAAGGTCAGTTGAATCTCATTGGCACGACAATTTTAGGTAGGCTTGATCTGAGCCAATCGATTGTTAATACTTTTAACGTAGGAAACATTAGAAATCCTCAAACTCTCACGGAACTAAATGATCTAAACATCGACGAGGCAGAATTTGAGCAACAAGTAAATTTTTCTCAGTTGAATGTTAATGGAAAGGTACAAGCAAATGCGAGTGTTTTTAGGGGGAATGTCTTTTTTACTGATGTGAATTTTAATAATCATGTTTATTTAAGCTACTCTATGATCGATAAATCAATATACTTCAAAAACGTCACCGCGAAACGTAATTTTAGTTTTTACGGGGCAACTATAAACGCCGATCTAAACTTTGATGAAGTAGATTTTTCAAGTGCAAATATTTCTTTCACAGGAAGTCGTATTAATTGTGGATTATGGTTAGGAAGTTTATTGCATAAGGGCGCGAAAGAATTTACCGGAGAAATCAATTTTCAAGGTGCAACAGTTACCTCCGATAGTGTCATTCGTATTTTTAACTTAAATAAAGCTGGAATGTCAGCTGGAAAAATAAACTTTTCCAATGTTTTGATGAAAGGCTTACTTGATATTCAAAATGTTTTCGTTAAAGAAATTACTTTAAAAGGGACAGTCGTGCCAGGAAATGTTCAGACGAATAATTTGATACTATCTGCTATTGCGGATCGTGAAACTGCCAGGTTGCTGAAGCATGAAGCGCGGAAAATTAACAATAATATATCAGCGCTTAGCTACAATAAAATAGAAATGCGACTTTATGCAAAGGATTTACCTATTAGAGCCTTTGCAGACTGGTCAATGCTACAATTAAATCGAATTTCCAATAATTACGGAACAAATTGGCTACGAGGAGCAGGATTTACGATTGGTTCTAGTTTAATTTGTTATACACTTTTTAACATTTTTAAATTGGGTTTCGGTTTTTTCTGGGCAGAAAACTGGAATTTCCTTTATAATGACGCTTGGTTTTGGTCCAGCTTTATCAATTATTTTTGGTTGCCAACTGGATTTAACGAATTGACTAAAAACGGGAATGTAAACGGTGGTTTTCTAGGCGGATTAACCTTTGTTATTGGAAAAATTCTCATTGCTTATGGTATTTATCAAACAGTAGCAGCATTTAGGAAACACATTCATTAAATAAATTAATTTTATTTGAAAAGTCAATTAGCGAGATCTCACTTTGAACTTCATAACCGTCATGAGTTTTGTACGAGAAAAGCTCTTGAAATTTTCTTAGAAATTTTCAAAGAGCGGAGAGGGAGGGATTCAAACCCCCGGTACCTATTACAGTACACCTGATTTCGAATCAGGCACATTCGATCACTCTGACACCTCTCCGTATAAAGATGCAATATTGTTCCAAACCTCAATTTAGCTGAATGGTTGATTGATTGCGGCATCAAAAGTAAGCTGCGAATGCCAATAATGCAAGGTTAATGCCGTCTTGGCTGTTGTAAAATTTATAATCGCTTAGTTTATTGAACTTTAATTTTTGCCTATGTCAGGAAACATTTCGTGAAAAAAAGATTAATAAAAACAATCAACACGTCAACTCATCAAAAACAGCAAAGCAGCCAAAGTTTGGCTGCCTCTCAAAAAAACAATAATATAATTTAGTCGAAACTTAGCTGGCGGCTGATAGGATTTCGAAATTGCTGGCTATGATTTCAGTTTTGTAACGTTTAATATTTTCGGCATCCACAAAGGCTTTAGTATGCAGCTTGCCCTGAACAAATACCAAGTCATCCTTTTTTAACTCGAAGCGTTTGAGGGCCGGATTAGTTTCTTCCACCCGGATTTGATGTATTTCCTCGTGGTCAGTATCGCCTTTGGCCGAGTAAATTACTTCTTTAGTGGTCAGGCTAAAATACAGCCAGCGTTCCTGGTTATGGTTGTGCAAACGTGGCTCCTTAGAAATTTTTCCTGCCAGCATAACCTTGTTAATTCCTGCGTTAGTATACATAGTGTATCTGAATTTAGTGTTTGTTAAGTAGATGTTTGTTTTTAGTTCTTGAGTTAAGTATTGGTGCATTTATACAAATAATTGCATAGTTTATCTGTGAATTATTTCGTATACAAGCAAAAAGCTAATGGTTCAAAACTAAGTTGAAATGATTTGTTGTGCAGCGTATAAATCCCGGAAATTGATTGCGGTTTTTACGTAATTTTAAATGGTTTATGTACCGGATTGGCTTATCAATAACTTATTGTTGGTATAGGTGTAAATACTTTAAACAATTAAAACGAATCGAAATTTAAGTTCTGTGCAGCTTGCCTTTTGACCATTCGTCCATAATCAGATACGTCAATGTAAAGCAAAAGGTCTATTTTTATATTTTCAAATCAAGACTTTCAAACAAGCATTGAGCAACACTCACTTTTTCCGTCTGTCAGAATTATCCGGCCTCGTAGCCGACGTAATGGAACAGGTATTTCAGGGCCGTGCGTTTTGGGTAATTGCTGATGTAACCAGCCATAGCTATAAATCCGGTAAAAATCATCATTACTTTGATTTAGTGGAAAAGGAGCCGGGTAGCAGCACATTGTTGGCCAAATTTGCAGCAAGGGCCTGGAGCGAGGGTTCCGAACAAATTGCCGCGTTTGAAGAAACAACCGGGCAGCGGTTTACTAACGATATCAATGTTTTGCTGTTGGTCAGCGTACACTATCACCCCGCTTTTGGTTTACAACTAACGGTTCATAATATTGATGTTAACTTTACCCTAGGCACACTCGAAAAGCAAAAGCAAGCCACACTGGCGCGCCTGGTTAACGAAAACCCTGACCATGTGCGTTTGGTCGATGATGAGTATATCACCTTTAACCAGGAGTTGCAACTGCCTGTTGTTGTACAGCATATAGCGGTAATCTCATCAAATACATCTGCCGGGTACGAAGATTTTCAGCATACGCTTCAAAACAATAAGCAGGATTATGCTTTTCAAATAGACCCTTATTTTACCGTAGTGCAGGGCGAAAACAATGCCCGGTATATTGTGGAGCAACTAATTGCCATTTACCAATCGGGCATAGCTTACGATGCCGTCATTGTTATTCGTGGTGGTGGTGCTCAAACAGACTTGCTTTTGTTTGAGCAGTATGCTATCGGCAAAGCCATTGCCCGGTTTCCGATACCCGTAATTACCGGCATTGGTCACCAGAAAAACCAGACAGTTGCCGATTTAATGGCGCATACCTCGCTCAAAACACCGACACAGGCAGCGGAATTTATCATCGCACGCAACCGGGACTTTGCAGACTATATCAGTATCCTGGAAAATGGCATTGTTAACCGTACCCGGCAATATGCTGCTACCTGTCAGCAGGAAGTTTTGATGATGCATCGTACTTTATGGCAAGCCGTACAGGTTCGGTTAAATACTGAGGAAAGTTTGTTGGAACGAAGAGCCAGTGAACTGGCACATATCGGGCAGATTAAACTATTGGAAGAAAAGCTGCACCTGGCGCATTTAGCTGACCGGTTTGCTAAACGACCGGAACAAATACTGTTTGAACGCCATTGTGAACTCGATACGCAAAACGTTAAGCTAAGAAATGATAGTTTTTTAAGCCTTGCCAGGCACAATCAGCAATTAGACATGCAGGGGCTGATGTTTAAGCTATTATTGCCCGAAAATGTTTTGCGTAAAGGTTTTGCTGTGTTAAAACGTAAAATTGAATCGGCAAACCATAATAATGCAATCAATGTCGGGGATGAAGTGCAAATTATTACGGCCCATAAAGAACTGACGGCGACCATCACAAATATAAAACAACATGACAAAAGATAAATTAACTTATGAGGCTGCTGCAGCCGAGCTAGCCGAAATAACCAAACAACTGGAAGCGGACACCATTACCGTCGACGAATTGTCTGAAAAAGTAAAGCGGGGAGCTTACCTGATTAATTGGTGCAAAGCCCGCTTAAAAAGCACCGAAGACGATATCAAAACCATTATGGGCGATTTGGACGGTGCTGCTGATTAATTTAAAAGCGTTGTTTTTAAGTTTTTAATATCTATATAACTTGTTAAGAAGTTATTAAAAATTAAAATTTAAATCAACATAATACGCATTTTAAGTGCCTCTAAGCGCTGTTACAGTAACAAATGGCGTTTTAACACGTAAAGGCGGTTTTATATCTATTGGTTGCCATTTATGCTATATCATGATACGCCGCATCACGATGATTTGTCTTTATTTAACATTGTTCAATTAGTTGAAAAGCAGGCGAGCCTAACGCCTAATGTTTTAGCTGTTAAACATCATAATCAGTCGCTTTCTTACCGGGCACTGGTAGAACAAGCAGAAGCCTTAGCTGCAAGTCTTGTTCAAAACCATGCATCGGAGAGCATCATTGGTTTAAGTACTTCAAGAGGTATTGACACCATAATCGGCTTGTTGGCCATATTAAAAGCCGGCAAAGCTTATTTACCATTAGACCCCAAGCATCCGGCTTTAAGAAATCAGGAAATTATCATTGAGGCAGGCATGTCAAGCATCATTGCTTTTGGTGATGACGTTGAAATTTTCAACGCGTTAGGCTTAAATGTTATTGATGCCAATGTAAACAGGCCATCAAAAGCTGACATAATTTA
>CAXYKR010000119.1:0-9653 GCA_964277815.1 uncultured Mucilaginibacter sp.
TAACCTAGTCATAAAATTCAATTTTATAATTTACAGTCCCGCGAAGACACCTTAAACATAAGAATGTATAATTTTACTTGTCAATAAGCCAAATGAAGCTAATAAATAAATTTATAATTATCATTCCCGTTTGGAATGCAGAAGGTCAGATTTTAAAAAGTCTTAAATCTGTCCTTGAACAATCATTCGACGACCTAGGTATAATTATCCGTGATGACTGCTCCACAGATCGAACGCCCGAATTGATTCAGTCTGTCTTAAAAATTGACGGTAGAAATTCCATTTCTACAAAGATCGGCACTAAAAATATTTTATTTATTCAGAATAACACTAAGCTATATGGCGGAGGAAACACATTTGACAGTGTTAAAAACTTTGTCGGCAACCCAGACGCGATAGTCGGCGTAGTTGATGGCGATGACTGGTTGACTACTGACCTTGCTGTGCAAAAGATATATGATATTTATCAATCCTCCAACGCCTGGCAGGTTTGGTCCCAACACGAAACAGAACAAAGATGCATGTTAGGACTCACTGGCTTTTCAAATCCCCTTCCTCCTGATGAGACATTATATTCATCGAGGAACTATTGGTCAGTATCCCATTTTAGAACTTTCAAAGCTTGGCTTCTTGAAAAAATCGATGAAAAAGATTTACGAGATCCCTTTGAAGATGAGCAATTCTGCAAGTATGCAGGCGACGCTGCCTTTATCTATCCGCTTACAGAGCTTTGTGGAAACGCAAAGTCCTACTATTTAAATGAGATTCTATACCACTACAACGACCTTTTACTTACAAACGACCACAATAAGTCCATGCTTAATGTCAAAAGATATTCA
The DNA here is from genome assembly GCA_964277815.1 of uncultured Mucilaginibacter sp. Taxonomy (GTDB): domain Bacteria; phylum Bacteroidota; class Bacteroidia; order Sphingobacteriales; family Sphingobacteriaceae; genus Mucilaginibacter. Next base: position 840 of record CAXYKR010000119.1, read on the forward strand.
GATTATATAAGAGAAAAGGAAATCTACTGTCAGTTCCGCTAGTTTATTCGTTTAATCCTCATGATGAAACGTTAAACTCGATTCAGTTTTTGCATATTAAATCCAATAAGTTATCAAGCCACTTCCATCCTACGCAGATTGAAAAAGTCTATTCTTAAGTCATGTCACGTCAAGTATATGCCGAGTTAAAGGAAACAGACCCTTTTACTTTTGACCCTGCTTGTATAGAAAGAGTGACGCAAAATTCCTGCAACTAAAAAATTAAGAAAGATCGGGTATTAATAACTTGATTTTAAAACTCATATATCTACTTTAAACCAATTTAAGGGTTCATTTGCAGATAATTTTGTGCAGAGTTATTGAATCAGACGATCTCGTAATACGTCACATAGCTTTTTAATCGGATCTGCCTCCACTAAAGATAGTTTATCATTGAATTTCTTTTTATAAGGCAAATCTTTCCAACGCAAAAATTTTTTGAATTTATCGTCGTCTTGGTCAAGTGTCAACAAATGATCCGCAAGTGCTCTAGGAGATGAATATGAATTTATATTTATATAACATTCATCTCCAGGCAAAAAATCTTCGACATTTGGGGCTCCGAGGTATATAGGAACAGAGCCTGCTATTAATGGCTCATACAATTTTTCAGTTACATAATCTTCAACACAAGCATTTTCAAATGCAATTGTAAACTTATATTTTGATATTACATCCAGTTTAGTTGCAGGTCCATGATCATCGGTCAAATTCGCATTATTATAAACCTTACCGTAAGAATCGACATGAACCCACTTCATCAATTCGCGTAGATAAGCTTTTCTCCCTGTCAGGTCGAAATCGCTTGATATAAAAGCATTAATTAAATTTGTTTTAGCTGACGGTCCGAGTCTCAAAGAATCTTTGTAATGCGGTAAAACGTACGGAATAGGAATGTCGCTTGTAAATTTATAACTCGCTTTGATATCAAACAGACTGATTACATCTGATTTACGCTGCCAATTATAATGCAATTCACACTCCGTGGACCAAAATATCCATAATTGGTCTTCTTTCTTACTAGTCCTAACCTTAAAAAAGTCTTCTTCTTTTAATGTCGGCATATGAAAGATAACGGCCTTAGCTGAGTTAAAGAGCTGACGGTCCGTAGTAAATTCAAACTCATCGGCTATTTGAAAATGATAATCAACATCTTGTCTCATATCCCACGACCTATTATAAATTAACACTTTTTGCATTATTAAGTCCGCTGGTAATTTCATCAAATTAATTACTTGATAGTTCTGGTCGTCGAACATTTTCGCTTTGCAGATTTACGCCTTTCAAAATCGCTTTCAAATTAAAAGCGACATAAACGTTAAATTTGTTTTTAAATGAATTTAAGACGACCGTTAAAACACTATCGTTTAAATGTAACAAATAATCGCTTAAACAAAGTTGAAGTAGCTGCTTAAAAGTTTGTTTTTTACATAAGGGTCTATAAATAAGTCATTACAAAGACGGGGGCGAATTCAAACGGAATCACAAAAATGCTTTCTAATCTTGAGAGTTTTTTTGTTTGGGAGGTGTTTCCGCAAATATGTTTGTTAGAAAGTATAAGGCTGGTAGGATAATTCCTCTTTTCAATAATCTGTCAATTTGTTCACTTTTTACAGGTATTGCGATTCAAGGCTTAAGGTAGCTTATGGTTTTAATTCATAGATGATGCTATATTTATTCAAAAGCATTATATTCACCTTCAAAATTTCAAATTGATCTTTTAAAATTCCTTGAATGGATGCACTAACCATTTTGTCAACTTTCACGATGGAAGAGGAATCTCCCAAATCAATGTCAGAAAATGCATCTTGCAGTGCCGTTTCTATTAAGGGTGACGCCACTTCGAACACTTTAAAATTTGCTTTTTTAAGTTATAGTCGTAAAACTTGAGTGTAAGCGTGCACCCTGCTTTACTGCGCTGTAAATGAGAGAGCGGAAATGGAACGGATGTCAGACCTTATAACACGTTGACAATTGCGGCAGTGTAAGTCCGTGTCCCATATTAAAGAATATGTCCGGTTATCCACAATATTTCGTGCGCTTTTGAGCACATGGTTGTATAATTAAATAATATGCTATCACGTTTTTATTAAGGATGATCATAGTATTGCAGAACAAGTAATCATATATCTGAAAAATTAAGTGCTTAACGGCTCCGGAAACCGGATAGAAAGCTTATTGACGAAACCAATTATGAGACATGAATAAGCAGTGATGTTTACAATGAATGAGCATGAACCCTGATCCTGCGATACCGAAGAGTTTTACGGATAGATAGCAATAATGAATGAGCCAGTTGGACAATAAGATTTACCATGGCCAAAAACCCACAAACCAACGAGTAAGTGTCCTGCATTTTAAGCCAATTACACTCTGGAACTGTAAAGGTCAGGGAGTTTAGCCAAATAGCTTTAAACCATTTGCTGCAAACAAGGCTTTTAGTTGATATAAAATTCCTTGACGGCTATACAATTTAAACCAAAAGCTTCCATACTTTGGCCTCAAAGTAGCCTTCGTAAATTTAAAAAACAGTTTTTGCTGTGATGATGCTGAGTCAATTACAAAAGCTAACTATCCTTTCTTTACTTTAAAACTGGCAACTGAATTTAACCAAGCCATATCTTAAACTACCTTTTTGTAATCCAATTTGAACTATTAGAAACCTTGTTTTCTAATAGCAAAATAACAGCCATTTGAACTTCATCGATGATACTCCAATCCTTATCCAAATAGATGTCCGTAGTTTTACGCCCTTGGTCAACATGGTTGAGCGCAAGAGCAACATCATCCTTAGACTTCCTGCATTTATTTCTTGCCAGGTTTCCAAAGGAATGCCTGGCACTATAGAACGTAACATTCTTAAGCTCGGTTAAGTCACAAACCACTTTCATGCCTTTACTGATCGCCTTGTTGAAATTGGTTATGGTAGCATACCTCTCTGAAAGCCGGTTACCATATTTTAAAACCAAAGGCCTTGCCACCGCAGGAATATGAATACTGATAAACGCGCTGTCTTTCCTTTTACCTTTAGTTTTGGAGCGGTTATATTCAAGCCGGTCGTTATTTATGACATAATCCCCTTTGTAAAGGTCAACCGCGTTGATACCGCATAAATAAAACGATAACATAAACATTTCGCGTGCAAGTTCGCCACGACTGTTCTCCTCCGGATTGCAATCTCTTATTAGCCTGATCTGCTCAACCTCAAGGCTACGTTTTTTAGTTTCTATCCGTTCAGGCATTTTGAACTCCGTGAATGGATTATAAAAGATCGGCACATAACCCAAAGCTGGCTTGTTGTAATAATGCATCGCTGCCGTGAAAAAGCCGCCAAAGTCTCTTAAATAGTTGGAGATGCTGTTTATGGACGCACATTGGGCTTCGAAGATATATGGTGTTCCGAATTGATTGTAACGGGTTACCTTTCTTTTGCTGCTCAGGAACCGAACGAAACTCTTAAGAACAGCCACCGATATGTTGGAGATCGCGTAATGGTTGCTTTCGAAGAAATCGACGAGGTGATTGCGTAAGGTATTATAGTTGGCGGCACTCTTTGCCTGACCATTGGCCTTCATGTTTTCGATGTGCATTTGGCAGAATTTCAAAAAGTCGATCCCTTCATTTTTTTTGATTAAGAAATCCTTTAACCCTGGTGCATCCAGCAGGTCCAACCTTGGACCGAGATCACTGAGCGCTTTGCGATAATCCTCCAACGTCCGGTTCAGAATAGCAATCAGGAATGTGTCTTTAATCCGGAGGTCTTTGGTAAGCATCCTGTCGGTGACATAATGCTCGGTGTCCAAATAGACCCTTGCAGACTTGTGGTAGATGTAAATTTTAACATTGTAAGTACCATCTGCCTTTTTGTGGTGCTTAAATACTTTAGCGCTTAAAGTAGCCATGACTCAATAATTAGGCACGAAGTTCTGTCGCACATTTGTGGCACAACCCCGTGAAATTCAACAAAAATTGCTGCGAAATTGAAATATTGATGTAATAGCCCCTGATGGAAAGGGTAGCGAAAAGTTTCCCTTACAAAGTGAAAATAAGCGTTTAAAGCGTCAAAAAGGCTATTTTTTAGAAATAAAAAGCCCCGCAGACGTGCGGGGCATTTGCTCCTGAGGCTGGGCTCGAACCAGCGACCCTCTGATTAACAGTCAGATGCTCTAACCGGCTGAGCTACTCAGGAATCTTTTCCGGTTTGGAGTGGTGCAAATGTAGAAACTTTGCGGATATTTCGCAATATTTGCACAAAAAAAATTTAAAATATTTTTACATGAGTTTATTAGTCATTGGTACTGTGGCATTTGACGCTATTGAAACCCCCTTTGGAAGAACCGATAAAATTGTTGGCGGCGCTGCAACCTATGCCAGCTTAGCGGCTTCATACTTTTACAACCAAGTAAAAATTGTAGCTGTAGTGGGCGACGACTTTCCGCAAAGCGAAATTGCCGACTTTAAAAACCACCATATAGATACCGAAGGCTTACAAATAAAGCAGGGCGAAAAGTCGTTTTTCTGGAGCGGCCGTTACCATAACGACATGAACAGCCGCGATACCCTGGCTACCGAACTGAACGTACTGGCCGATTTTGACCCGGTTATCCCTGAGTCTTACCAGGATTGCGAATACCTGATGCTGGGTAACCTGACCCCACAAGTGCAGCAAACCGTAATTAACCGGTTAAAAAATCGTCCTAAGCTCATCGTGATGGACACCATGAACTTTTGGATGGATATTGCTCTGGATGATTTGCTGGAAACCATCAAAATGGTGGACGTGTTGACCATTAACGATGCTGAGGCACGCCAGTTAAGTGGAGAATACTCATTGGTGAAAGCCGCCCGGAAAATATTAACTATGGGCCCTAAATACCTCATCATTAAAAAAGGGGAACATGGCGCACTGCTATTCCACGAAGATAAAGTATTCTCGGCCCCTGCCCTGCCTTTAGCCGAGGTATTTGACCCAACTGGTGCGGGCGATACATTTGCCGGTGGCTTTATTGGTTACCTGGCCAAAGTAGGCACCATCAACTTTAATAACATGAAAAACGCCATCATTTTTGGCTCAGCACTGGCTTCGTTCTGTGTAGAGAAATTTGGCACCGAGAAAATTAAAAATTTAACCGCCGAAGAGGTAAGCGCCCGTGTGCAGGAGTTTATCACCCTGGCACAATTTGAAATACAATTGTAAGTTAACCAATTAAGCCTTGCTGTAAAGTAAAACAGCAAGGCTTAATTGGTTGCATCTATAGAGCCGGCCACCGGCCTAAGCCCGCTTAGGCTGCTACATGGGTGGTTTTTAATCCAATAATACCCGCCATAATCAGCATCATAAAAAACAGCTCGAGCCAGGATATGCCTTGCTTAAACAGTAACAATTCGGCCACTTTAATAAAAGTAAGCGTTAGCGCCGTCCATACCGCAAAGGCAACAGCGGTTGAAATTTGTTTAATAGCTAACGAAAAAAAGTAGACATTCATTAGTCCGAAGGCGATGTAACCTAACAGAGGTGCGATAATTTGCACACCATCAACTTTATAAAAGTTAACCCACGTCAGCAATTTGAAATTGCTGACCTTAAGATATTTCACACAAAAGGTCCAGGCGGTTTCAAACAGCGCCGCCATCACCAGATAAAGCCAAACCATTAGTAAATTGATTGTTCCTGCTGCTGCAGGATTTTGTTTGCAGCCTTCGGCTTCAACTTAGCAAATAGCCTGCTTAACTTTTTTAACAACGCAGGCCTAATGTTATAGTAACGGTAAAACCACTGATTTTTCAATAGCTGTTGCTCGTCAAACCGTTTAAAAGAAAAGGCGTGCTGCAAAAAATAATCTTTCGGAAAGCTATAGCCTAACCCCCAGTTTTCCGGTTGATTACCGGGTTGGTGTCCGGGATCGTAAGCCGTACCAAACAAATAATCTAACACCGAAAACTTTGTAGAAAAGTTAGCGTGAAATACTTCGGTATAATTAGCATGATGCCAAAGATGCAGTTGCGGAGTATTGATGAGATATTTAAGCTTACCTAAATTTACCCGGATGTTGGCATGAATAAACATGCCGAACATCGCATCAATCAGTGCTTTAATAGGCACAACGGCCGGGTCCGCACCTAAAAGGATGATTGGTGCAAACTCAATGGTTTGATTGATAATAATTTCGAATACATGCGAGCGGGAGCCGGCTAAAAAATCAACCTGCTTACCCGAATGATGCGCCTCGTGGATACGCCAGAAAACTTTATTGCTATGCTGAAACCGATGAAACAGATAAATGTAAATATCGTGGGTAACGGTAAAGAAAACAACCTGCGCAGCTAAAGGCCAGCCTTTCACTAACTGAAAATTAGTCCAGTCAAAATGTTGCTGCGCAGGTTGAATGATATAGTCAAAAATCAGGATTTTTAAAAAATAGCTCTGGATAAGCGTATACCAAACTAAATCTACCCAAAAGCCTTCTCTAAAAAACGGTAAGCCCTTACGATACGGGGCTATCCGCTCCCAGGCAATAACAATCATTACCCAGGCGGCTAAAATAAGGGTGGTAGTAGTTAACAGCTTATCCTGACCCATTATTTACAAAACAGGCTTTTCTTTATACTCATCACTAATGTTTACCCGAAGACGTTTCATTGGGGCAATTTCAGACTCGTATACACGCTTAATACCATCACCGGTGCTGCTTTCTATATCACGGATGTCTCTTACTAAACGCTGAAAGCCCTGCGGCTCTACCGACGCAGCATGGTCAGACCCCCACATAGCGCGATCGAGGGTAAAGTGGCGCTCCACAAACGTAGCGCCCATAGCTACAGCGGCAACCGTAGTAGCCAGCCCGGTTTCGTGACCAGAGTAGCCAATGGCAATACCCGGGTACTTAGCTTCCAAGGTTTGTATCATTCGCAAGTTCAGCTCCTGCGGCGGGCAAGGATAAGCCGAGGTAGAGTGCGCAATGCAGAACTGGTACTGGTCGTCAAACTCGCGGATATAGCTCACCGTAGCTTCTATTTCTTTAAGCGTTGACATACCGGTGGATAACATCAGGGGCTTACCGGTATCCAGAATGCGCTGAATTAAATCAAAATCGGTTAGCGAGGCAGAAGCCAGTTTGTAAATCACGGTGTCAAACTGCTCCATAAAATCAACCGAAGTCACATCCCATGGAGATACAAACCAGTCGATACCCAGCTTTTTGCAGTATTGGTCGATAGCAGCGTATTCAGCGATACCAAACTCGGTTTTACGTTTATAGTCGATGTACGACATACGGCCCCACGGGGTATCGCGCATCACTTCCCATTGGTCTTTAGGCACGCAAACTTCGGGGGTACGTTTCTGAAACTTTACGGCATCTACCTTGGCTGCTACGGCTTCATCAATCAGCTTTTTAGCAACCTCCATTGAGCCGTTGTGGTTAATGCCTATTTCGGCAATTATATAAGCCGGTTGCCCTTTGCCAATTTTGCGGCCGTTGGCCAGGGTAATATAACCGGAGCCAACCGAATTCATTTCCGAATCGTTTTTACTTTCAATCAGCCATTCTGCAAACTCACGGAAACAACCGGCACCGCCAGGCAGCTCACACACGTAGTCTACTTCTTGTTTAACGCGGGGTAAGGCATCTGCAGGGCAGGCCGTAAGCGCTGCCAGTTTCATAATCTCCAGGTCGTTGTAATCATCGCCAATATAGGCTATCTCGGCAGTCTGCAAACCCAGGCGGCTAACAATATCTGCAAATACAGCAGCCTTGTTTTTCACACCTAAATGCAGCTCAGTAATCTGCAACTTTTCGGCACGTTTAATTACCGAAGGAGAACGCTCGCCGGTGATAATACCTACCTGGATGCTGGCATATTTGCGCAGGCGCTCTACGGCCATACCATCCCTGAGGTTAAACTTTTTCAGGCTTTCACCCTCATCGCCATAATACGCACCGGCATCGGTTAATACACCGTCGCAATCAGTAAGCAGCAGTTTAATGGCTGCTACCTTTTGTTTCAATAACTTGCTCATCAATTAATTAGATTATATTGCTGTCCAGCCGCCATCAACTATCAGGTTAGCACCGGTCATGTAAGCAGATGCCTCGCTGGCCAAAAAAACAAGGGCTCCCTGGTAATCGTCTGCTTTTGCCATGCGCCCCAACAAGGTTTTGGCAGCATATTTTTGTATGAATATTTCGTTCTGGTTGTTTTCTACCCCACCCGGCGACAGCGTGTTTACCCTCACGCCTTTGTTGCCCCAATAAGCTGCCAAAAACCGGGTGAAGTTTACAACGGCGCCTTTGGTGACCGGGTAGGCCGCCGACTTGTAAAAGGTCTGCTCGCCGCGCTCATTTTGGTAAATGCTTTGGTCGGGCCCCACCAGGCCATAGGTGGATGCAATGTTGATGATACTGCCTCTGCCCTGCCCGGCCATCACGGTACCAAACACCTGCGCACATAAAAACACACCGGTAATATTTACTTCTAAAGATTGCTGAAAAGCCTCAAGCGGATAATTTTCGAAAGCGGATAGCTCTTTAGCCAGCAACGGGTTTTCAAAGCGGTCGTTAATAGCCGCGTTGTTCACCAGTACATCAATGGTTTCAAAACGGCTTAACACTAAATCCCGGGCATTAATCACTGATGCTTTGTCGGCCACGTTTAATGCGATACTCATGTGCGGGCCACCCGGTAATTGTTGGGCAAACTGATGGGCTTCGTCTTCGTTTAAATCGGCCACTACGACATTAGCTCCGGCAATGGCCAGCGCCTCGCAGTGCTTGC
>CAXYKR010000120.1:0-6141 GCA_964277815.1 uncultured Mucilaginibacter sp.
AAACTACCAATTGTACAAAAAAGGCGATAATGCTTTACAAGTAGGAACCGGTCTATCCTCGTACTGGATGCTGCGCGAAAATTATGAGTTTGAGTACACCAACAACGTACCGAGCTTTTATGTCAACGTAGCTAACCAAAACAAGCATTTGCTCAGCGTTTTAAATTTAAATGTGAGCTACCAGCGCCGCTTAAGTAGTGGTATCAGCGCTATTGTTCAGCCTTATTATAAAATACCACTTACAGGTATTGGCAATGGCCGCGTTAATTTGCAGTCGGCGGGCGTGGCATTAGGCGTAGGTTGGAACATGCACCAGCTATTCAGGAAACCCAAGTAAAACTATGAAATACCTTGCCTTAATCTTACTGGTGTGGTTCAAGACGAATCAGACCAGCCAGGAAACCTATGTCTGTAAAAATGCAAAAATCAGCATCTATTCAAAAGCTCCTTTAGAGGATATTGATGCCGTGTCGACTAAGGGAACCTCGGTTTTGAATGCCGCCACGGGCGATGTTGCCTTCAGCGTCCCTATCAAATCTTTGACGTTCGAAAAATCGCTGATGCAAGAGCATTTTAATGAAAACTACATGGAGAGCGATAAATACCCTAACGCCACCTTTAAAGGTAAAATTCAGGACAAAATTGATCTCAGCAAAAATGGTGTTTACCCGGTTACGGCTACCGGCCTTTTAGAGGTTCATGGTGTTAAACAAAACAGAAGCATTCCGGGAAAAATTGTGGTGAACAATGGCGTGGTAAGTTTGGCATCTGAGTTTAATGTGCAGTGCAAAGACCACCAGATTGAAATACCGCAAATTGTATTTAAAAAGATTGCCGAAACCATCCAGGTTAAAGTAGCAGCTACTTACGCTGCTTATAAAAAGCCAAACTCTTAATCATGAAACTCTATCAAAAAGCAGTATTCCTGGCAGCGTTTGTTCTGCCGGGCTTCACGGGGTATGCCCAAACCAAAGTGGCGCGGGACACCTCAGCAACCGATTCTTTATTGAACAGCCTTTCGGCAGACGACAAGGCGGACCCGGTACTGGCTACGTTTAAATCTACCCGGTTAATACTGACCGAAACCAGCGAAACGATTAAAAAAAACAATCTAAATTTTTTAGTGGTTCACCGGTTTGGTGATATAGCCGGCGCCGATGGCGGTGGTAAGACACTTTGGGGACTGGACAACTCGTCGGATATCTATATTGGTTTTGAATATGGCCTCACCAACAACCTGGATATTGATTTTGGCCGGAGCAAGTACGAGCAGCTATTAGAATTGGGACTGAAGTACGCCTTACTGCGCCAAACCTCAGACGACAAAATGCCCTTTGCCTTAACCGTGATAGGTAAAACCGGTTTAAAACCATATTCGGTAGCCACTAACGTGTATGATGATTATACCAACAGGCTTAACTATTTTGTGCAGGCCATATTTGCACGCAAATTTTCATCGCGCTTATCGTTACAGATAGCGCCATCTTTTTTGCGTAATAACCTGCCCTACCCGTACATCGTTGGTAACGAAAAAAACATCTTTGCGCTGAGTGCAGCTGGCCGGTTTAAAGTAACCAAACGCATGGGTATCGTGGTCGACTATGCGCATCCGTTTTCGTCGTTCCGTGACAAGAGCAACAGTCCGAAATTTTACGACCCGTCGGGCGTGGGCATCGAGATTGAAACCGGTGGTCACGTGTTTACGCTTAACCTCACCAACGCACAAGCCATTTCGCCCATTAATTATTTGGCCGATACCCAATCTAAATGGACCAAGGGACAATACCGCATAGGTTTTACCATTACCCGGGTATTTGATTTAAATCGCAAACATAAAGGCACTTATAAATAAACTATAAAATCCTCATCAACATCATGGAACGTAAAGAATTTATCTCGAAGCTGGGCATCAGCCTGGCCGCTATTTGTGCAGGATGCGGTATTGCATCCTGCGGCAGTAATCCTAAAGCCGAAGACCCAGCTCCAACACCAACCGGTAGTACAGGCGGTAACAGCAATGCTTTGTTATCCGCCAACCTGGATTCGGAATTAAAAAACGTGGGCGAGTTTAAAATAAGCAACGGCGTAATACTGGTAAGGCTGGCAACCGGCAATACAGCCAATGCCTTTACTGCCGTACAGGTAGCCTGTACACATCAGGGCACTCCGGTAAATTACAATGGTTCGCAAGGTAAATTCATCTGTCCTAACCACGGTAGTCAGTTCAGCACCACCGGCGCAGTTTTGGTTGGTCCGGCAGCTACACCCTTAAAAAGTTATACGGTGAGCATTTCGGGCAGTGCATTGAGTGTAACTGCTTAAACAAATTTGATACTATCGATGCATGAGCGAAGCTGTACTTCATCACTCATGCATCACTTTTTGCTATCCGCTAAATTGCCATAAGCTTTCAAAAGTTATTACGCGCGACAGACTATAAATTCCAATAAAATTTTCTAATTCTGCATCTTTATTTTCGGCATTGCCCGGACGCTAAATTATGGATGAAGAATTTTACAAGCATTTGCTGGAGAAGCAAGAAAAGGTACCAAACATCCCGCCCAACAGCCATATTGCTAAATGGGCCTTGGCAGTGGTACACCTTATGTTTCCGGAGCAATCTAAAAAGCATTTTGACTCGGTTGCCGATTTAAAGATAGCATTTGCTGAGCTTGAACAGCAGTTGGCGTCCATCCTTCAATTTAATGATTCATCAACTCATCAAAACAGCGTTAATATAGCCGCAACTTTTTTTAAGCAGTTACCTGAGTTATACCGTATATTAAACACCGACATCAAAGCCATCTACGAAGGCGACCCGGCCGCCTTTAGTGAGTTTGAGGTCATCAGAAGTTATCCGGGTTTATTTGCTATCTCGCTTTATCGTATAGCCCATCAGCTATGCCGACTCGGCGTACCGCTCATTCCGCGAATTTTAACGGAACACGCCCATTCAAAAACAGGCATCGATATTCATCCCTCAGCCAAAATCGGCGAATACTTTCATATTGACCATGGTACCGGGGTGGTCATCGGCGAAAGTTGTACTATCGGTAACCATGTTAAAATATATCAGGGTGTTACTTTGGGGGCTTTAAGCGTGCGCAAAAGCATGGCCGGAACCAAACGGCATCCAACGGTACAAGACAGAGTAGTGATATACTCGGGTGCCACCATTTTGGGCGGAGAAACTGTGATTGGGCACGACAGCGTGATTGGTGGCAACGTTTGGTTAACCGACAGCGTGGCACCACATTCTACCGTTTATCATACCCCCATGATTTCGGTGCAAAACATTATCAGCAAATCTTAGCTTTATTACTTACTATGGCTGGCATTATTGATTTAGTAGGCAACACCCCCTTAGTTGAATTGCAAAAACTCAACCCTAACCCTAACGTGCGCATATTCGCCAAACTGGAAGGCAACAATCCCGGCGGCAGTGTTAAAGACCGTGCCGCGCTGAATATGATACGTAGTGCCATTGAACGTGGCGAAATAAAAACCGGTATGCGCCTGATTGAGGCTACCAGTGGTAACACTGGCATTGCACTGGCCATGATGGCCCGTTTGTTTAATCTGGATATTGAGCTGGTAATGCCATCAACCTCTACCCGGGAGCGAACGCTGACTATGGAAGCCTTTGGCGCCAAGGTTACACTGCTGGACAATATGGAGGTTTGCCGTGATTACGCGGAGGACAAAGGTGCCTCGGGCGATTACTTCTTACTGAACCAGTTTGCCAACACGGATAATTACATGGCCCATTATAAAACTACTGGTCCAGAAATTTGGCGCGATACCCAAGGCACCATCACCCATTTTGTGAGTTCGATGGGTACGACAGGTACTATCATGGGTTGTTCGCGCTATTTAAAGGAAGTAAATGATGAAATACAAATTGTAGGTTGTCAACCCACTGAAGGCTCCTCTATTCCAGGAATACGTCGCTGGCCGGAGGCTTACTTGCCTAAAATTTTTGATCCAAGCCGGGTAGATCGCGTGGTAGATATTGCGGAAGAAGAAGCCACCGCGATGACACGGCAACTGGCCAAAACGGAAGCAATATTTGCCGGCATGAGTAGCGGAGGTGCATGTTCGGCCGCCATCAAAATAGCCCAGGAAATATCAGAAGGCACTATCGTATTCATCGCTTGTGACCGGGGCGACCGATACTTAAGCAGCCCGCTATTCGGTTAATCGCAATAACATTTTCATAGTAATGGCTGATGCCCGACCACGGTAAATAAACAATGCCTATGTCGGGCATTTTCCTTTTATTAAGGTTTTCTATAATTCATATGTTCAGCACAATCTCCGTTTTAGTCAAAAGCCCTTATCGTTTAAAAATTAGCAACGCCAAAAAAAGCTAAATTGTAGTGCTAAAACGGCTTAAATAAACCTAATTCTGCATTAAATTTTTCAGCATTGACTAAATAACATACTGCTGTATATCAGTTATTTATAATTTAAATAACTGATATAATTTTAAATTATCGGTAAAGAAACAACAAATGCATTGGCCGTTCATTTACTTTGTATCATGCTAAAAAATATAGGCTAATCTTTTTAGTCTGTAACTGTTGCAGCAACCAATTTAAACTTGATAAATTTTTTTCATGAATGCCAGGTCGGCGGCCTTTTTAGGGCATGCCCGCTACACTGTTAAAATAATTTTATCAGGTTTTATGTAAACCAGTAAACCGAATGAGAAAAGTTGTACTTATAGTTTTTGCCTTCTTAGTTACCGCCGGTCATTTGATGGCTGCGGAGATTAGTCGTGTTGAACCTGCCAATTGGTGGACCGGCATGAAAAACGCTACGCTGCAAATTATGGTATATGGCAAAAATATAGCAACGCTTACCCCATCATTTACTTATCCGGGTGTTACATTAAAAGAAGTAGCCAAAACAGATAATCCTAACTACCTTTTTATCTACCTCAACATCAGCGGTGCCGCCAAACCAGGTACGTTAAATCTGCAGTTTAAAAAAGGTAGTGAGGTATTAACACATGCCTTCCCGTTGCTGGCTCGCACCGCTCGTAATGGTGCTGCCGGTTTCAATCAGTCGGACGTTATGTATTTGATTACACCCGACCGCTTTGCCAACGGCAATGCCGCTAACGATGACTTAGACGGTGTGAAGGTAAACCGCGAAGACCCCAACGCCCGGCACGGCGGCGATTTGGATGGCATTGCACAACACCTTGATTATATTAAAAACTTAGGCGTAACTACCGTTTGGTTAAACCCGGTGCAAGAAAATAGAATGCCCGGCGGTTCTTACCACGGTTATGCTATCACCAATTTTTACAATATCGACCCACGCTTTGGCACCAACGAGCAGTTTAAAAAACTGACTGCCGATATGCATAACAAGGGCATGAAAGTGGTAATGGATATGATATTTAACCATTGCGGAAGCTCTCATCCGTGGATGAAAGATTTACCGGCCAAAGATTGGATTAATAACAACTCGGGTGAATATGTACAAACCAACCACGCTAAATATACGCTGATGGACCCACATGCGGCTGCGTCAGACCGTAATACCTTGGTTAACGGATGGTTTGTGCGCGAAATGCCCGATTTAAACCAGCGCAACCGCCACTTGGCAACGTATCTGATTCAGAATAGCATATGGTGGATTGAATACTCGCGCATTGATGGCATCCGCCAAGACACTTACCCATACCCGGATTATGATTTTATGGCACGTTGGTGTAAAGAGGTACAAGCTGAGTACCCGAACTTCAACATTGTTGGTGAATCTTGGTATGGCCGTTCATCGGCATCGGCCTGGTGGCAAACCGGTTCGGTACTGAATAAAAAAGCCGATACGCATTTAAAAACTGTGATGGATTTTCCGTTAACATTTATTGCTAACACCGCTTTTGATTATACCGACCGCGACCGTTTTGGTGAGGATAGCCCGCTGTTCCGCTTATACGAAGAAATTGCCCAGGACTTCATGTTTGCCGACCAAAGCAACATCCTGACCTTTTTAGACAACCACGACCTTGACCGTTTTGCCCGCGCCGACGACCCGGACCTGCGCCGTTATAAACAAGCGCTGGCCTTTTTGCTGACCACCCGCGGCATACCGCAAATTTATTACGGTACAGAAATTTTAATGGAC
>CAXYKR010000121.1:0-17307 GCA_964277815.1 uncultured Mucilaginibacter sp.
CCGCTGTTGCCCATCGCGGGCATCGGTGCTCACCGGTTTGTATCAGCATCAGGCCGGGGTGGGCGATATGGTAAACACCCGTAAAGAACCTGCTTACCAAGGCTACTTAAATAATAATTGTGTAACCATAGCCGAGGCACTCAAAGGTAGTGGCTACAATACCTATATGGCCGGTAAATGGCATGTGGGCACCGCACAAGAACACTGGCCGGTTAAACGCGGGTTCGACCATTATTTTGGTTTGATTGATGGCGCAGGCAGCTATTTCAGGCCGACGCACCCGTACCGGCCTAACCAGCATTTAACCGTAGCCCTGGATGACCAGCCTTACACGCCCGGCGATAACTTTTATGCTACTGATGCCTATGCAGGGTATGCCGTAAAATACATTAAGGATAACAAAGCCACCGGTAAGCCTTTCTTTTTATACATGGCTTTTACCGCGCCGCACTGGCCGCTCAATGCCCTGCCCGAAGATATTTCCAAGTACAAAGGCAAGTTTATGGCAGGTTGGGATAAACTGCGTGAAGCACGTTTTAACCGAATGAAGCAGTTGGGTATCATCAACAGCACCACGCAGCTTTCGCCTCGTGATAAAAATGTGCCCGACTGGAACTCCCTAACCGAACAGGAAAAGCAAAACTGGGATGATAAAATGGCCACTTACTCGGCCATGATTGACCGTATGGACCAGAACATTGGCCGCATACGCCAGGCACTCAAAGAAACCGGGCAGGACCAGAATACCGTCATCATGTTTTTGTCGGACAACGGCGCCAGCAGCGAGAGCATCAAAGGCAACGGTTTTACACCCGAGATGATTGCCGCTAACTTGAAACCGGCCAGCGACCCATCATCATTTACGGCTTACGGCTTTACCGGGGCCAATGTAAGCAACACACCGTTAACCTTATTTAAACATTGGGTATATGAGGGTGGTATAGCAACGCCATTTATTGTAAGTTACCCTGCCGTCATCAAAACGCACAAAAAGAGCGAACAGCCCGGCCATATTGTGGATTTGATGGCTACCTGCCTGGATTTAGCCGGTACGCAGTATCCTAAAACTTATCATAACAATCCTATTAAACCTACTGAGGGTATCAGTTTGCTGCCGTTGATACAAGGCAAAACCTGGAAAGGGCATGACGCTTTGTTTTTTGAGCACGAAGGTAACCGCGCGGTAAGGCAGGGCGACTGGAAACTCGTATCTGAATATCCGACTAACCAGTGGCATTTATATAACATTGTTCAGGACCGTTCTGAAACTAATGATTTGGCAGCGCAAAATCTGGAAAAGGTGAAAGCATTAACCGAGTTATACGAACAATGGGCCAACCGTATAGGCGTAATCCCATTTGAAAAGCTGGATAGGCGCAAAGGCGATGAGTTTTAGTAAGTAAGAACAACACTGTATTATAAAATAGCGGCAGCATGGTGAATAATTGTGCTGCCGTTTTTAGTAGTTGAACTTATGCTTGACAGACTGACGAGTCAAGCATCCAAATAAAAATAAAACAAACTTTCAAAAACTTTTGAAAGTTTGAAAAGTTAGTTATACATTTGGATATGGAATTAGCAGAGGGTAAACAAAAGTTTATTGAAGCCTGGGGCAAGCTGGGGTCGGAGTGGGGGATTAACCGCACCATGGCCCAAGTACACGCCTTGCTGCTGATATCGCCTGTAGCCATGACCACCGAAGAAATTATGGAAGCGTTAAGCATTTCTCGCGGTAATGCTAACATGACCCTGCGCGATTTAATTGGCTGGGGCTTGATTGAAAAGCAGCATAAAGCCGGTGAGCGTAAAGAATATTTTTATGCCGAAAAAGATACCTGGGCTATTGCACGCCAGGTAGCACAAGAGCGTAAAAAACGCGAGCTGGACCCGGTCATTAAAATATTGAACGAGCTGACCAGCGTAAAAGGGGATGAGAAAGACCCGGAATATAAAACTTTTAAAACATCGGTTACTAACATCAATAAACTGGCTAAAAACGTAAATAAGACTTTAGATACGATGCTGAAAGCCGAAGAAAACTGGTTTTGGAGTTCTATTTTTAAAATATTCAAGTAAGAATATTTTTTTACCTATAAATTTCAATAATTACTGAAAATTCAATACATATTATATTAACTTAAAATCAAATCATCATGAACTACTTCATCTTAACCTACGCAATTTATTTAATGGTAAGCATCGGCCTAACCGTTTGGGTAGCCAAAGTTTTGTTTAACAACGGCCGCATTTTCCTGGTCGATATTTTTCATGGCAATGCACCCCTGGCCGATTCTGTTAACCGGTTATTACTGGTAGGTTTCTATCTTATCAACATTGGCTACATCAGTTTAGCGCTTAAAGAAAGCGGGTCAATTACTGATGCCCGTGTGGTGGTCGAAGTGCTGAGCTTTAAATTAGGCTGCATCATTTTAATACTGGGCGCTATGCACTTTATAAATCTTACTATCTTTTTTAAACTACGCAACCGCGCTCAGCAAGTAAAATAGTAAACGCCGCCAGTCCGGCACACTCGTGCTCAACTGCTAATCATTCCCTAAACTCAATCTTGGTCATCATGAAAACCTTACAAAATCACGTCATTTTTTACGATGCCGAATGCCCAATGTGCAAGTTGTACACGCAGGCTTTTGTAAATGCACACATGCTCGATGCCGCAGGCAGGGCAAGTTACCAGCAAATGCCCGACGAGGTTTGCCCAATGATAGACAGGCAACGCGCCGTAAACGAAATTGCCCTGATTAATACCCAAACAGGCGAGGTAATATACGGGGTAGAAAGTTTGTTAAAGGTAATTATGCATAGCGTGCCGGTTGTAAAATACCTTTTTAACAACAAGCCGGTGCTATGGTTGCTGCAAAAAGCTTACAACTTTATATCATATAATCGCCGCGTTATTGTACCGGGTAGCAACATGGAGGGCAATGATTTGCAACCCTCATTCAGGTTAAGTTACAGGTTGCTGTATTTGCTAATCATCTGGTTGATAGTCGGTGCCATACTTACTCGTTACGCTGATTTTTTAATAGGCGTAGTGCCGGCCGGCAACGCGTACCGCGAGTACCTCGTTTGCGGCGGGCAAATCCTGTTTCAAGGTTTAGTGGTGGCCTTTTACGCACCAGCCAAAAAGTGGGACTACTTAGGCAACATGATGACCGTGTCGCTGGCAGGCGCTTTAATCTTACTGCCGGTAATGTGGCTGGCTAAGCTTTTTGCCTTCTCGGCCATAGTTTGTACCGTTGTATTCATGGCAGTTGCCGGGCTAATGTTTTTAGAGCATATCCGTCGTACTAAGCTGCTACATTTAGGCTGGGCCCTCACCATAAGTTGGGTAATATACAGGCTACTGATTCTCATCGTCATCATTTAAACCAAACACCATCATGTTACCATATAAAAAAGTAGTATTAGCCGGCGGCAACGGCTACTTGGGCAAAGTATTGGCTAATCATTACAAAAACCTGTGCCATCAGGTGATTATACTAAGTCGCAAACCAGCCGCTACGGTGGGTAATGTATCAACGGTATTGTGGGACGGTAAAAGCGAGGGTAGTTGGGAGCGGGTGCTGGACGGGGCCGATATGCTCATCAATCTATGCGGTAAAAACGTGAACTGCAGATATACTGAACAAAACAAGAAAGCGATCCTCCAGTCTCGCCTTGTTCCAACTGCTTTGTTAGGCAGGGCAATCGGTAAGCTTACACGTCCGCCAAAATTGTGGATAAACGTTACATCCTCCACCATCTATCGCCATGCCGAAGACCACGCCCAGGATGAGTTGACCGGTGAAATTGGCCAAGGTTTTTCGGTAGATGTATGTCAGCAGTGGGAGCAAACTTTTTTTGAAGTACAAACGCCCGGCACCCGTAAAGTGGCCCTGCGTATGGGCATTGTACTGGGTCGCAGTGATGGCGTATTTCCGCGGTTGCTTAACCTGGTTAATCTGGGGCTCGGCGGTAAACAAGGCAACGGGCAGCAGCAGGTATCATGGATACACGAACTGGATGTGGCGTTGATTACCGAGTGGCTGCTACAACACCCCGAGATGAACGGCATGATAAATTGTACTGCACCAAAGGTGGTAAACAATACCAATTTAATGCATACCATCCGTAAGCAGTATGGTATGCCTTTCGGTTTGCCATCACCTAAATGGTTACTCGAAATAGGTGCGCGGCTTATTGGTACCGAAACCGAACTGATTTTAAAAAGCCGCTGGGTAACGCCCCAACGTTTGCTCGACTCTGGTTACTCCTTCCGCTTTGCAGAAATAGAATCTGCGATAGGTGATATTTTGAAACAAAGCAATTAAACAATCAACCTTTTAAACCATGAAATACAATTTAAGAAAAATAGCCATTGCCATTATTCTCCCTCTGATTTTTGCACTGGTTGTACATTTCATTTTTGGTGTAAGCGATTGGGGCGGCCTTTTCAGCGTTATGTCCATCAGCTTTTTATTCTTGGTGCCCTTTGGGATAGGTGCCTTGACTATTTATTTATCGGATATTGAAAAAGTAAAAAGCCAGACTTACAGAATTTGCATGCCTTGGGTACCCATTTTCGCTTTTTTAGTGATTACGCTGTTTTTCGGTATCGAAGGTTGGGCTTGCTGGATAATGATTTTGCCGGTATTTCTTATTGTCGCTTCTTTGGGAGGAGCAGTAGCCGGGCATTATAAGGTGAAAAAGGACAAGCAAGAAAATACTTACCTAACCTTAATGGTACTGCTTCCTTTCTTGCTATCCCCTTTAGAAAACTGGATTGGCAGCATCGCCAATGTGTATGAGGCTTATACTTTTATCGACCTAAAAGCTGACAAGGCGAAAATATGGCAAAACGTAACTCGCGTTAAGGCCATCAAAAGGCAAGACGATAAAGGCTGGCTAACTAACACACTGGGCTTTCCGCGGCCGGTACGTGCCGAACTGAACTACAACGGCGTTGGCGGTTATCGTAAAGCTATTTTCGAGAAAGGTTTGGTTTTTCATGAACAGGTAACTGATTACGAAGATTTGCGTCGTATGCGTTTTACAATCAAGGCCCATCCTTACGAAATACCTTCGGCCACGATGGATGAGCATGTGGTAATCGGAGGCAACTATTTTGATGTGTTAGACGGCACGTATGTACTGCAAAAGCTAAACGCCAAAACTTACCGGTTGCATTTGTACAGTCATTTTAAGCTAAACACAACTTTCAACTTTTACGCAGCCTGGTGGGCGGGCTGGATTATGAAAGATATTCAGAACAACATTTTACAGGTCATTAAACAAAGGGTAGAATAAATTATGCCAGCCATTAACTTACAAACCTTTATCCAGGCACCCGTAAATGCATGCTTTGATGCAGCCCGGAGTATAGACCTGCATGTGCAATCTATGCAACGGCACCGGGAGCAGGCCATAGCGGGCGTAACCCAGGGCCTGATTAACCTGAACCAATCCGTAACCTGGAGGGCATGGCATTTTGGTTTGCCGTTTAAACTCAAGGTGCAAATTACCGAAATGAAGCACAACGAGTTTTTTGTAGACCAGATGGTATCGGGGCCATTTAAATGGTGTAGGCATTATCATGCCTTTTGGCCACAAAACGCGGGTACCATGATGGTTGATGAGTTTGTTTTTAAATCGCCTTTAGGCTGGCTGGGCAGATTGGCAGACCAATGGTTGTTAAAAAATTACCTGCAAAATTTATTGTCAGAACGTAATCAGCTGATAAAGCAAACCGTCGAAACTCAAGCTATCACCTTATCCAACCTTAACCGTCATGAAAACGCCTACTAAAGCACAATTGCTGCAGCGCACCCGGTGGTGCATCTTATTCATTATTGCCGGGCTGGCCATCAGCGGTATTACCGCATTCCCGCTCGAGAGCGAACTGGCTTATTTTAATCATCACATTAGCAGCTTCCCTTCCATTTTACAACCCTGGCTACGTACGGTTTACTATGGTCTCAGCCAAACTAATTTACATTATCCATACCTAAGCTATGGTACCGATTGGCTGGCTTTTGCGCATCTGATGCTGGCTATATTATTTGTTGGTCCGTTGCTCAACCCGGTTAAAAACATTTGGGTTATACAATTTGGTTTGATTGCTTGCCTGCTCATCCTCCCGCTTGCGTTTATTGCCGGTCACATCAGGCATATCCCGTTCTTTTGGCAGCTGATTGATTGTTCATTTGGTGTAGTAGGCGCTGTTCCGCTGAGTATAGCTTATTTAAACGTACAAAAGCTGGAACGGTGTCAATTTAATTAATGTCAAAACGACAAGTAAAGGCTAAAAACAGTATTTTAGGCCATAAGCTTTATCCGAATTAAACGCTTACTGCCAATTATAAATGTTTTTTATGTCTGCAAAAAATCTGAAGTTAATACTGTTAACCGGTCTGTTGGCCTTTTTTTATTTAACACAAGCACAGGTAACAGCCCCTGTTACTGTACAGGTTGATTTACAAAAGCCTGTTGGACCCATGAAACCCATTTGGGCTTGGTTTGGCTATGATGAGCCCAACTACACATACATGAAAGATGGCAAAAAGCTGCTGACCGAAATTGCTCAGCTGAGCCCCGTGCCGGTATTTGTACGAGCGCACAGCTTGTTGGTTACCGGCGATGGTAAGGCCGCACTTAAATGGGGCTCGACCAATGTGTATACAGAAGATGCCAACGGCAAGCCCGTTTACCGGTGGAACATTGTGGACAGTATATTTGACACCTACGTTAAGCGCGGTATGAAGCCCCTGGCGCAGATTGGCTTCATGCCTGAGGCCTTATCTACACACCCGGAGCCTTACCGTCATCATTGGAAACCGGGTGACCCGTATACCGACATTATTACCGGTTGGGCCTACCCGCCTAAAGATTATGATAAATGGGCCGAGCTGGTGTACCAATGGGTAAAACATAGTATGGCCCGTTACGGCGAAAAGGAAGTACTAAGCTGGTACTGGGAAGTTTGGAACGAACCCAACTCCCCGTATTGGAAAGGCACTAAAGAAGAATTCTTTAAACTTTACGACTATACCGTATTGGCCGTAAAAAAAGCCTTACCCGGCGCCCGTATTGGTGGTGCCGACGTAACGGGTAACGGAACCAAATGGCTGAATGATTTTATTAACCATTGCCTGACGGGCACCAACTATGCCACCGGCAAAACCGGTACGCCGTTAGACCTGGTGCTCTTTCATGCCAAAGGCTCACCCAAACTGGTAAACGGTATAGTGCGCATGGATGTCAGGGCGCAACTGCGTAACATCAACGATAATTTTAAGATGATTGCTTCGCACCCGGAATTGAAAAATACACCGATTGTAATTGGCGAATCGGACCCGGAAGGGTGTGCTGCTTGCGGGATGGCTACCGACCCGCAGAATGCCTACCGTAATGGTACCATGTATTCGAGCTATACCGCAGCCTCGTTTGCCCGCAAATATCAATTGGCCGACCAGTATGGCCTCAACCTGATTGGTGCCGTAACCTGGGCTTTTGAGTTTGAAGACCAGCCCTGGTTTTACGGTTTCCGCGATTTGGCTACCAACGGGGTAGATAAGCCCGTACTTAATGTTTTCAGAATGTTTGGAAAGATAAAAGGCAACCGGGTGGAGGCAACCAGCAACCGGATGTATGCTTTAAATAATATTCTGGATTCGAGCATTCGTAAAACGGCGGACATTGGGGTTCTGGCGGCCAAAAGTAGCCGTGAAGCAGCAGTAATGTTATGGAGCTACCATGATGATGACCAGTTTGCCGCTCCGGAACCTGTACAGGTTAATGTAAATGGCTTAACCGGGAAAATGGTCACGGTTACCAGATTCAAAATAGACCAGGAACATAGTAATGCCTACACCGTCTGGAAAAAGATGGGGTCGCCGCAAAAACCTACGGCTGCACAAATCAGCCAGTTGCAAAAAGCCGGGCAGCTACAGCAATTGGGGCAGCCACAACGGATAACGGTAAAAAATAATAAGGTAACCATTCCATCGGCATTAGCCCGTCAGGATGTAGAATTGTTAAAGATTACCTGGTAGCTTGTCCTCTTTATAGAGTGGGACACCACATTTACTGTTTATCACGCCTACACCCGGTCGGTCAATGGGCATTAGTGCTCAACATTAAACCCGTTTACGTTGACGCTGACTGCTGGTCATCTGTTGCGGGAAACTGAAAGCTTTTCAGCTGGATGACCAAAAGAATAGGCAGGTGGTAGTGGGTAAGTAAAGCGAGATTAAAAATTCTTGCTAATAGCAGGAAGTAGTGATTGGCTCCTTCCTGCTATCGCATTGTCTGTTGTTCTTAGGATTTAGAAGAACGGATAAAGATGTATTTTCAATAGTTACGCTCTACTCCTTCCAAACAACCACACCAGCAGGTTTCAAGACCTTATCGCCAATAAGCACCTTTCCATTGGCAGGAACATTTACGTTGTATGGGCGGTCGCCGTAGTTAACGCCTACCCAAAAGCCATCGCGCCAGTCTAAAATTACACCGGCAGGCAATTCTTTTATCGGGATGCCTGCTTGCTGATAAACGCGGCGTAATACATCTTTTTCTAAATCGCCGTTATCCGTGTCCGGGCCAACAAAGGTTACACTGCCCTTGCCCAGTTTGCGGTTAACTACGGCTGCTTTACCGGCATAAAACTGGTTGGTGTAGGTGGCCCAAACCTGGGTGCCGGCGTTAGGGTCAATAATATCGGCCCAGTTATTCCAGTTGTAAACACGCGCATTCATTTGTATGGTGCCCTTAACGGTGTCTGGCATTAAGTCGTAAAAAGATATTTTAGCGCCTATCAGGTTGTAAATAGGTTCGGCCCATTTCATTTCCCACAATTTGCCGTTGCGGTCTTTTTGCCCGGTGCGGCTGGTGAGTATCAGGTGGCCGCCATTTTCGGCATACTTGCGCCAACGCTCCACCAGTTTGGCATCCAGCAACTGGTACGACGGCGCTACCATTACCGGGTATTTCGAAAAATCTTTGTCTTCGGTAATTACATCAACTGGGGCATTCAGTTGCTTTAACCCGCCGTAGTAACGCATCAAATGCTGCATGTAGTCCCACTGATAAGTTTGCGGCTGATTATCTTCTTCCCAACGGCTATCGGGGCTATATAAAACTGCCGTTAGGCGTGAGGCATACGCAGCAGGCATTTTGGCATTGGCATCGTACTGCGGTTTAATGCTTTTAATTTCTTTAATTACCTGGGTGTACTCTACGCCGCTGGTACTTATGTTTACGCCATCGGTACCAATAATGCCGTAATGGTATTGCTCGCCACCAGTTAGCGGCTGTTTAAATCGGTAGTTGCATACAAACTTGTTACCGCCGGCAAAGGCATGCCAAATCCACATACGTACGGTACCTGCCAGAGGCTGCGGATTAAATTTACCCCAGTTAACCTGTCCGGGCTGCAGTTCCATCACACCGGTGGTTCCGTTAACCGACCGAAATAAATCGTTAGCGTAAGCAATACTGGTAGGCGACCCCATCCGGAAACCCTGCGGGCCTATGCCTTTATCGTAACCGGCTACCAGGTACTTGGTGTAAGTCACAAAGTCGAGGTTAGTCATGCGGGTTGGTTCAACCGGGGCATGCTCGGGCATCAGGTTAGTAGTAATCCATTGGTTGGCGGGTATGTGCTTGCGCAATATCTGGTATTGAATGCCTAAAAAATTGGTTACCTCATCACTGCTAAAGCGTTTAAAATCCAGAACGGCGTGAGGGTTAGGCTGGGCAATAAGCTCTTTGGCATTGGGTATGCGTACCTGGTCAAAGCTGGTGTACCGCAAACTCCAAAAGGCCGTGCCCCAGGTAGCGTTCAGCGAGTCTATATTCTGGTATTTATTTTTAAGCCAGTTGCGAAAGCTTTTCTGAGCCGCCTCGCTGTAATCATATTGGCCGTAGTGCGACGGCTCATTATCCAGCTGCCATCCCCAGATGCGGTTGTCGTTAGCATAATGTTTGGCCAGGGCTTCTACCATTTTACTCACATATTGCCGGTACACCGGGCTCGACCACGAAATTTGCTGGCGCGAGCCATGCTGCATGGTGACGCCGTTTTCGTTCACCATTAGTATTTCGGGATGCTTTTGTGCCAGCCAAACCGGTGGGGTAGGGCTGGAGGTACACATAATTACTTTAATGCCGTTTTTGTGGGCCAGTGCAACGGCTTCGTCTAGCCAGCTAAA
The DNA here is from genome assembly GCA_964277815.1 of uncultured Mucilaginibacter sp. Classification (GTDB taxonomy): domain Bacteria; phylum Bacteroidota; class Bacteroidia; order Sphingobacteriales; family Sphingobacteriaceae; genus Mucilaginibacter. The sequence goes on from CAXYKR010000121.1 coordinate 10,209, forward strand.
ATCAAATTTGCCTTCTTCCGGCTCAATAAAAGCCCAGGCAAACTCACCAAAATGTGTAAAGTCGAAACCCAGTTCTCCCATTTTTTTCAGGTCGCGCTCCCAGTAAGCATGCGGCCATTGCTCCGGGTAGTAATAAGAGCCAATGGTCATCAGGTCTTTCTTAGGGAAAAACTTGTCGGCACTTTGTGCAAATGATGAACTGATAACTAATAAGGTGAGTAACAAGAAAGCTAATTTTTTGTAGCGGAAAAGGCGGTGCATAGTTGATGATTGATGTATGCTAAGGTAAGTTTTAAATTGAAACACACTACACGATAAGTGTAAGAGGCAATGCACTCTGTAAGAAAGTAGCAAAAATAAACTTTTTATTTAAAAGTACTTTTAATATTTTTGAATAAAATATTTGAGCAATGGACTATTTTGTAAACAAAGACAGCGTAGTAAGAAGCATTTGGGGAAAAGCTGATACCGTGCTTTTTATTTTTGCAGGCGCAGCGGCCGAGTTCGCGCTAAATAAGGCAGTCGACTGGTTGTACTTTACAGGCCGTTTACCCGCAGACCCTTTGGGCCGGTTATTCTCAACGGTAGAGTACGCCCGGCAAATTCTTTTTTTACCGCGCAACCACGCATTGGCTGCTATAGATAAGATTACCCATATCCACCAGGGTGTAGAAGCGGCCCGGGGGGAGCAAATTCCGGACTGGGCTTACCGCGATGTATTATTTATGCTGATTGACTACTCCATCCGGTCTTTTGAACTACTGGAAAGGAAAATGACAGCTGCCGAAAATCAGGAGGTTTTTGAAGTTTTTCAGCGGGTTGGACAGCGCATGGGCATTAAAGGCCTGCCGCAAAACTATGTGCATTGGAATTATATGCGCCAAACGCACTTACAACAGGATATAGTTAAAAGCAAATACACTACCGATTTGTACAAAAAATATAGGCAGCATTTAGGTTGGGTACGTTGCTTAATGCTCAGGCAAGTGCAGGTTGTTTTAGTGCCTGCTACGGTAAAAGAAATGCTACGGCTCCAGGCCCCTTCGTTATTAAAGCCGGTGCTATGGGGTTACAAGGCAACCCGATTTATTAAAGTGGATTGGGTGTTAAAAGAAGTTATTTTACCCGCGGAGTACAAAGCGCAAATACGTAGCCTGGATTATAGTTTTTGAAGGCACCAGGTAGTCATGCAGCGCAGGTTTTGCACGTTGGTGGTTTTGATGGGTTCGTGCAGGTAGCCGTTTAGCTTTTGGGTGTAATGCAATAAATCCTGCTCGCTAACCAGAAAGCGCTCCGAGCCGTCGGGCAGCAGGTATCGGTCGTTACCTAAGGCTTGCACCAGGTTTTCGATACCGATGTTTGATGCCAGGCGGGCAAACAAATATCCGCCCGGTTTAAGTACCTGCCACATGCTGATGAGCATAGCCTCAAAGTGCTGCCTACTTTGGGCAAAGTGCAGTACGGCACTGCAAATTATCAAGTCAAAAGTTTCAGCATCAAATGGCATGGTTTCGGCAGAGCTTACGCTAAAGTTGTCTAACGTGGCATTGTTGCCAGTCAGCATAACAGCTAATTCCCGAACCGCGGCTATAGCCTCAGGGTTAGGGTCTATACCATATACATCATAACCCTGCTGCAAAAAGTAAATGATATTACGGCCGCCACCGCAACCAACGTCGAGTACTTTATGGCACTGGTTGTACGTACCTTTCAGTAACTGGTCGAACAGGTAAATATCAATATTACCGAATAGCGCTTGTAGGTTGTTCATCAAAAGCAAAAAACTGGCTGCTTATTGCACTTTGTAACGATACACAAAACGACCGATGTTACCGTCTTTATCGAAACCCTCAATTACAGCACGGTAAGTGCCTTTGCCATCTGCGTTATAAAACTCCACGCTGGTGTTTCCGGTAGCCTTATCGGTAATTACATGCGGGTTCCAGTAAATAGTACTGCGTAAATCAACACCCACCGGTTTGGCTACATCGTATTTTGGCGAGTAAAACTCTCGGCCAAAATTGTAGCCTTTAGGAGTAAAGTTAACTACGTTAGGCTGAGGCAGTAAATCCTGAAATTCGGCCAGGCTTATCTTGGTACCGCCGGTAGGTTTCTTTTTGCTGTTGATTACAATAATACCGTTAGCTTGGTAAGCATTACTTACCAAACCTAATTCATCTTTCAAAAATACCTCGATTGATTCTACGTCAGTACTTTGCATACTGCTCAGGTAACTCACATCTACCGGCATACCGGTTACAAATATTTGCATGGGTACACGGCGGCCCTGGTTGTAATCGCGTGAAACATAAAAGTTATTATTGTCAAACGTTACTCCCGGAAGGCGGCCTTGTAAACATAATAACATATTGGCACAAGCGCCCAATTGTTCGGAAGTAACCAAATGGTCGGGTATGTTACTCAAGCCGGTTAAAGCCGGATAGGCGGAGTGGTCAATCCGTGCCGAGGCTTTAGGCGCACGCACAACAACTTCTTTCAGCACGCGCATGCGGTCCATCAAATTTTTGCTGTTCTGCATATATGTATTAATGGTGCTGTCAATATTCTGGTCATCATCCGGGTAAAACTGATTTTTTGGGATAGCCGGGTAAGTTTGCCCGTCCATCATCAGCATCAGGTTTTTACCATTATAGTTGTTTTTGGCCGATACTACAACCTTGGCCGAGTCGGCAAATACCAGGTTATTAAACTTAAATTTCCCTTCGGGATCGCTTACGGCCGAAGTAGAAAAATATTTATCCGGTATCAATAATTTAACATTACCACCCTTAAATGGCATACCATTAAGGGTGCGTAAAGTACCGCTCAATTCAATGCCCTGCTCAGGCAAAAAGAATATTTGCTGGTAGTTATTAGCAATAACATCAGTATAACTAAACCGGCGGTAACCCTGCGTCAGCATCAGTAAATCCAAGTCGGCTGCAGTTTTATCGCTGATTTTGGTAAAATAGTAATTAGGCTTTTCAATGTAACCTTTTAAGTCTGACGTAAGCAGCAGGCTGGAAAGAATAGTAGTTTCGTCGCTTTCATTAACAGGTACTTTACTTTCGTCAATTACCGAAATCGAAAAATTACCCTCTACAGGTGCAGTTTTATTTTTAGCAGTGATGTTCAGCTTCACTTTTTGTCTTGAAGTATAGCTGGGCTTATCACCGGCTATGCTGAGATTAAGCTGGTCGTTTTGTTGTATAAATACCAGGCGCTCGCTCAGCGGCACACCGGCCGACGACATTAGCGTAAACTGAACGATGCCGGTCGGGAACTTATTTTTAGGGATGGTAGCCGAGTAAATCTGTTCTTTAAGCAGTGTTTGCGCCGCAAAGCAAACCGTATTTACACTCTGCGCAATAATGTAAAAGGCCTTGCCTTTGTTAGCCTGAAAAAACGCCGGACTGGTTGATAGTTTGAGCGACAATTGGTCTGCGTCGCCACTGTTTATACTAATAGCAAAACCTGTACTTTGTATTTTGGGTAAATTATAAGTGCCCTTAGCGCCGTTAGCAAACGTGATATCTGCTTTGTAAGTTTTGCCTTCTTCGGGCGTAAGTACAAACATGCCCATGCCCGCATGCTGCGATGTTATATTAGCCAGAACCTGTCCGGTATTATCCGTTACTGTACCGGTAAAGCTGGCACCTAAACCATTACCGCTGATGGCTTTGATGCCCACTTTGGTACGTACAGTAGTAAGCAATTCGCCGCCTTCCGGAAAAAACTGTACATCGTTATTATTGTTCAGTGGCTTTAAAGGGAAAGTGCGCCCGGCTACCTTTTTGTTACCCAAATCAATAAAAGCAACTATGGAAGCATTAGACAAATCGGTGCCTTTGCTGTTTACAAAACTGATAGTGTAAACTCCCGAGGCATCCGTATTTCCTTTGCCTTTAGCTATATCGTCAAGCGTGCTCATCACTTCCCAGGTTACCCGTTTGTTAGCTTGCGGTACACCATCCGGGTCTTTGTAAACCAGGCGCAGGTTGACGCGCATTGATTTATCAGCACCTGTTTTGCTATAAGTTACCTGGGTGTTTACCAATTTATCTACCGCATTACCTATGCTGATAGTTTTGGTAAAAAAATAGGCCGCATCAAAATTGGCCATCCACTTGGTATAGGCTCTCACGTGGTAATTGTCTTGTTTATAATTAAGCGGATTTAAAGCGATGTTGCCCGAGGCTACCCCGTTACGTACCGGGAGTTTAAAATTATCTACAATAGAGTCGCGGCTGTTTGCTATCTCCACATACACCACCTTGCTCAGCTGCGAAGGTTGCCTGAAATTGTCGGTCAGGTAAGTTTTAAACCAAATAGTATCACCGACGGCGTAATAGGGCTTGTCAAAATGCACGTAAACTTTTTCTATCGGGCGGGCGGTAGATAGCTTCCCGGTTTTTTCTATGATGGAGTTTAACGGGACACTGTCGCGCTGGGCCTGGGCAGGCCCGCCGAAAACAGTTAGTAGCAAAAAAACAATAGCGTAACGATATATCATTGATCAATCAGGTATGTGGCGTAAATATGCTAACCTGAGCCTTTATTTAAAAGTGAGTTAACATATTTTTACATTTAAACCTCTAAACAAGCGTTTTATTGTGAAGAAAAAAAGGAAATATGAGTTAACAAATACGGTGCGGTTCAGCAACTGCGCAATTCGTTAGAAATAAATAGTAAAAAATGGGAAGTAATTGATAATGAGAGATGAAGAGTGCCCAGAACGAGATTCGAATTTGAAGGCTGACCAGAAAAACCGCTTTTTGAGTTAGTTGCGGCCATTGTCGTAGTGTATAATATATGAATTTTACACCGGGTTTTACACCGGGTTTTGCTTGCTTAAATTGTGTTTGAAATCGTGATATTCAGTGTGTAACGAATCGAAATTACGGGTTAGTGTCTTGAGTTTTCCCTCTAATATTCTGACCGTGCTACGCAAATCGGTAACGTCGCTAACTAATGTTTTCTTTAATTCTTTTGGCTCTATGGTGATACTACCCTTGTTATCGAAGTACCAGTCATAGCTCATTTTGAATTTCTTGTGAAGCAACTTGACAACCTCAAAAGGTATGTAGTAGTCGCCTGAACAGTATTTGGCTATTGTACTTTGGCTTTTGCCCAGCACCTTTGCAAGGTCGCGCTGGTTAATGTTGAGCTCAAGAATGAACTTTTTAAATTGTTCGCTTTCGGTGGTCATTCATTACCGACATTAAACGAGTGTTACAATCTGGCTAAAAGGCAATACCGTTTTAACCGACCATACATCATGAACAAACTTTTTAGGTATCACATCATCTTTGTAAAACTCATTAGCAGATGCAATGGTGAAGTGAGTATCTGATATTTCAGATATGTATTTAATCAGCATCATTGTACTTGTGCTTATGGCATAGATGTAGTTTTTAGGTAACCACTCTTGCCAGTGAGTTTCTTGCTTTATCGCTATCCAGTCGCCGTCTCTTATCACCGGCTCCATACTGTTACCCCTTGCTCTTATAACGGCATCGCAGCCGGCTACTTCGGGAATGTTCAACCAAGCTATAGGATATTGCATGTCTCGTAGCTCAACCAGGTTTAAAAGAGTGCCAGCAGAGAAGTTGACATCAAAAACCGGAACCGCGATATCTGATTTGGTTTCTTTATTAGATGTGGGTGGCTGTATTAAGCGCAGTGTATTTTTCGAGTTGTCATTACTGTCGCTGTCTTCTGTAGTCTTGCTTACTTGTTTGTCTGATTTGAGCATTTGCCCCTCGCCAGTTAACAACCAAGAAGTATTTAAAGTCGGATGTGCTTTAGAAATTTTATCTAACGAAGATGTTCTGATACTGTCGCCAACGTTATTAACGAAGCCATTAGATAGACCTGTTTGAATTTCAAAAGCTTTAACGTCAATATTTAGACTCTCTACAAAAGAGGCTAAACGCTTATTAATAGGGGATTTATGTGATTTTGTTTTAGTTGATTTTTGTTCCGACATGTGCTTTTTTTTAAACACCGTAATAATTAGAAAATTATTTGTCTGTAAATCAATTAATTACGCGAATATAATAGAATTTAATCTATTTTCTATTGACGATTGAAAACTTTCTATTACTTTTGTGTTGTTCAATAATGACGGTCAAAAATAGATTTTACAAATGACTTTAACAACAATCAGGCTTAACGAAAACGCACTAGCGAAAGTACGAGCTAACAAACACTTAAGAAATCGCTTGCAGCTTGAATTGAACAAAAGTGCATCAACAATTCAGCGGTATCTAAATGACAACAGCGAAGACTTAACTACCGCAACAGCTTTAAAGATTATCGGTGAAGAAACGGGCTTAGAACAAAGCGAAATATTATCTGCGTAACGATGTATATCGCTCATTCAAATATCGCACCTGAAGCACCGGCAAAGCCTAAAAAGGCAAAAGCTGAGAAATCAGGTTTTGGTGAGCAGTACAGCTACCAGTTCTTTAAAAAGGCTTGCGAGAAGCACGCTGACCTGATTGCAGAAATACAAAAAGATTGCCCTGATTGGGCACCAACATTTAATCAATAAAAAAAGCCCCGGCGGCAACCGGGGCTCATGAATTAAGAACCAAATCCCAAATCAATTTTGCATGACAAACTTAGCGATTAAAATCGATTCAAGCAACGAACTGCAGGTTGCTTACAGTGCATTAAATATGCCTGTGCCGGTAACCTATTACATCGACGATGTGACCGAGAGCCGCGACATCATCGAAGCGGTGTTTATCGACAACGCCAAATTAGGTACTGCCGATGAAGAAGAAAGCTGGGTTGAGGCCCGCATCTTAAAAAGCAACCTGAGTAAGCACGTTAGCCGTAACGAGATGAACCGGGTATACTTTGATAGTTCAGACCAGGACGGCAATCATCGGCAAGAATATCAAGATATGCCGGTAGACGAATATTTAAAGAACTTTTTGAAAGAAGCGGTTAGATCTTACCTGAACGCCGGTAAAACTTACATCACTTTTTCATCTGCCATCGAGCAAATAGCCATCAACTAATCAATAATTCAAATCATCATAATTTCATCATGAGTACAACAAACAATTCAAACGTAGCTGTAGCAAGC
>CAXYKR010000122.1:0-2829 GCA_964277815.1 uncultured Mucilaginibacter sp.
ATGGTGAGGATAACCCCATCATCACTTTCCGTTATACGCACGGGGCCAAAGTTTTTGGCGGCGATTTTAATTATAACAAGTTTGCGGCAAACCTAACCCAGAAGTTACACATGGGCATACTGGGTAAAGGAGAGTATTCGCTTACAGGTGGCTACATACCGTCGGTGTTGCCGTTCCCTCTGTTAGAAAATCACCGGTTTAACTTTAACACCATGCGCTTTCTGGAATTTACGAGCGATAGGTTTGCCTCGTTAAATTATACCCAGCACATGGAAGGTTTGCTTACCAATAGCCTGCCTTTACTTAAAGCGCTGAATTTACGTACCGTAGCCGATTTTAATATCTTGGTAGGCAGTTTAAACGAAGAAAACAATACCCGCCGGCAGCGCAACGGTTTGCGCCGTTATGACCGCAGCTTGCATAGCGAACCATACATGGAAGTTGGATATGGTGTTGAAAACGTACTGAAGTTTTTGCGTTTTGATGTGCTGTATCGCCTCAACCATAACGACCATGTCGACGAAGCCGGCAAACTGCCCGGTCGCATTGCCTTCAGAACCAGTTTGCAGTTTAGACTCTAGTTCAATTAATTAAACCTATTTATTTGCTAATTACTGTATAATGAACTCTGATTGAGTTCAATGCAATAGTCAGTAATCCAGCTGCCGGCAGCATCTATATAAAGTATATTGGGTTTATTATTGCGGTTGATGAGTTTTTGGTTTATCCATAAATGCATTTGCGGAATGAGACTTTTGTTACCGTGCATGGCCAGGTTTAAGATGCTTTTATTACGTTCGAGCGTATTGGTTAACCAAACCAAACCATCTACAATGGGCATATAACGTTCAACTCTGAAAACGTTACACACCAAAGCGGCTTCGCTGCTGCGTTCGGTCAACTGCCAATCCAGGCGGATTAAATCGTTGCGGTTGGCGTGTCTTAAGCCTGAAAAAAATGCTTGTTCTTTTTCTATTAAGCTTTTTAGATTATCAGTTTTGGCATACTCTCCTTTAAAATTTACCGTGGCCGGTGATTGCATTGCCGCAGTTGAGCCGAATACCTTTAAGTCGGGGAATGCATTGTTCTCAAACAGTAAAACTACTTTTCCGGTAACCTCACTTAACTTTGTATCAGGCAAGTATTTACCATTCAGGTCGTAAATGTATTTCTCGCCTAACCTAGCTGCAATCTGCGAAGCCTGTTCTTGTATAGATAGCGGATGGTCGCAAAAATGAGAAAAGTTTAAAATCACAAATTCGTTTCGGTTACTGTCTAAAAAGCTTTTAGTGGCATTTAAGATATCGCTTAGCTTTTCGCCCCAGCCTCCGCCTTTTGATTCTTCCATGCAGCCGGCCGGTGCATGTTTGGTGTATAACACGCCATTCAAAACACCCAGTCGAATATCAAACATCCTGATGCCCGCTTTCAGTTGTGCATCTACGTTCAACAATTGTGTAAGCGTGTTGCATCGGTTTACATAATGCTTGTCGCGGCCGCCCACACCGTTAAGCACCGACATACCGGCATCGTGTGCGCCGGGAATCACGATATCGCTCAAACGGTATTGCATTTTATCAGGGAAAAAGATGTCATTAATCCACGAGGCCGGATTATAGCTTGACAAGTAGTTAAGCTGAAAGCCGTTTTGCCCATTGTTACAGGCCATCAAAAAATTATTATGGTCGACCAAGCTAATTGATATGCTCTTGATGCCCGTTAAGCCAAGGTCTAAAAGCTGTGGTGCACTGCGTTGGTTATTGACCTCCTGAATGTAGGTGATAGTGCTGTTGCTGGTCTTCCAAAAATAATATATCCGCCGGTCGTTAAAAGGACGGCAAACTATGGGCGAACTGTTTGACTTTGAATCGCTGAGTTTAGTGACCGGCGACCAGCTTTTTTTGCTCAGATTTAAATCTGCAAAATGCAATTGATGAGTATTATGGTCGGTCCAGCAGCAACGCAAAACATCTTGAGCAATTACCGTACCTGACGGAGCCACGTCTGTTTTGGCACTGTAGATTGGTAAGTGCATCTTATATCTTAAGGAGGTTGATGAGTCTTGCTGCGCGATAATGACTACAGGCGATTTGTTTTTGTCTATACACGTAACGGCTACACCATTGGAAAGGGGAGTAGCTGCAAACCCCCTCTTTACTTCAATACTGGCAGGAATGTCCAATAGTCTGGTTTCTGCCATCATGAAACCCGTATCAGACGTGTTACGGCAGTAATAAAGTTTATTATTTGCTGTGGCCCAAAGCAGGAAAAGGCCTTTTGGTGTGCCGCAGAGCTGCGGTGAGGATACGGCCTTTACAGTTTTGCCAATGGTACCAACATGAGCCGTCAACGTATCGCGGTCGCTGCCCAAGTGCGCTACACGAATGTTGTTAGCCGATTGTTTTTCTGTCCACGCAGCAAAGTAATGATGTTTGTACTGAGTTATACTGATGCTGCTTGTAAGAGCATGGTCTTGCAACAATTCAACAGGCTGGCGTGCATGCAGGCGTTGTGCAACACCAGGGTAACTTAAAGTGATGAGCAGAAAAAAAGCAAAGAGTATCTTGAGCATATTTTATTGCAAATGCAATTTTTACGCAAATGGTTTTAAGTGGATGATGGATGCCGGCTTTGTACAGCCTGTATTTTTATGCAGGTTGTACAATTGAACATTCGGTCCATCAAATTGACGAATATTAAAGTGAGCGATGTAATTACAAGTATACATTTGATGTTTAAGCCTTCTCCATGCTCCAATTAGTCTTAGCGTTTTTAACGTATCGTGGAAAGGAGTAACATGCTGATTTTAACGTCGTACTTTTCAGATCG
>CAXYKR010000123.1:0-5618 GCA_964277815.1 uncultured Mucilaginibacter sp.
AGTCTTAATGCGGCTGCCGTGCGGGCGAGCCTGATTGGTGATTTGAGCAATTGGTAAACCCCAGTCAGGCCCAGGCTGCTACCTCGAGTACTAAAACTCGCGCTAAAGCAGTCACTAGCACCTAAAGTAATCATAAACGCTAAGGAAACGCTTTTCACAAATCTGGCCCAATACTTTTACAAAATGTATCTTGGGGCAAAAGAGCACCAGGTATAAGTTTGCCGATCCGGATGGATTGTATTTCGTTACTTTTTCGGTAGTAGGCTGGATAGATGTGTTTACCCGCAAGGTTTACAAAGATCTGCTCCTTGATTGTCTGAGGCACTGCATCAATCAAAAGGGGCTGGTACTTTACGGGTACGTCATCATGAGTAACCCTATGCATCTCACCATCAGCCGTAACGGTACGGCTGCACTCCCCGAAATCATGCGCGACCTGAAGAAATATTCGTCGTACCGCATGATACAGGAAATTAAAGAGAACGGTCAGGAAAGCCGTCGCAAGTGGTTGTTGTACCTCTTTGCTAAAGCAGGGGAGGCTAACAGCAACAATACGAAGTACCAGTTTTGGCAGCAGGATAATCATCCTATATGGTTACACTCAAATGCCGATGAGTTGGAGCAAAAGCTTAATTACATTCACCAAAATCCGGTGAGGGCCGGTTGGGTTTAGAAACCCCGGCTTACCTCTAAAGCAGCGCAAGCAATTACGGGCAAACGGAAAGTGTTTTGCAAGAGGTGACGTTGTATCACATTTAATCAGATAAGCACAAGTCAGCCCCTCGCTTGCGCCCGGCCGCACTAAGACTTGCGCTAAAAGAGGGCAGCAGGATAATCATCCTATACTTTTACACTCCAATGCCGATGAGTTGGAGCGAAAGCTTAATTACATTCACCAAAATCCGGTGAGGGCCGGTTGGGTTTAGAAGCCTCGGCTTACCTCTACAGCAGCGCCAGCAATTACGGGCAAACGGAAAGTGTTTTGCAAGAAGTGACGTTGTATCACATTTAATCAGATAAGCACCAATCAGTCCCTCGCTTGTGCCCGGCCGCACTAAGACTTGCGCTAAAAGAGGGGCAAGCCTCCTGGCTTGTGGTCTTTAAGTAGGTTTGTCAACAGGCTAATCCGCCGGCTATACCACAAGCCAGTAGGCTTGCGGCAGCGGCTTAACTAAGTTGTTTTCAGGCAATAAAACTGCTATCTTAAGAGCATGACTATCGAAGAGAAAAAATATCATTTATCTACTCAGGTTTACCGGCAACTCGCCTATAGTATAACCGAAAACATGAGGTTTTTGTATTTGGATATCGATATGAAAGAGCACGATATGATGCTCACCGCCTACTTTCGTACGGAACCTACAGAGGTAGAACTGGAACTGTTAGACGATATTGCTATCGACAGCAGCGCACCACTGCCCGATTTTACGGTAAGTTACATTTACAAGCTCACCAGCCAGCACCAGGAAAACGAAAAGCATGAATACACGATATTTGCCTATTACGACGGTGAGGATTAAACATTGATTTTATCTTCTGCTACTTAGCCCCCCAACCCCCTAAAGGGGGAGCAGAAGTTTAATTTGCCGGGGTGCATCGCTCAAAATTTAAAAACATCCCGCCCAAAAAATACGTATACCCAACCGTTATTATATCTACTTTTATATCTGCCAAATACTATGAACAACGTTGTTAAATTATCAGCTGTTCATGCCTCCCGGGTGGGGTATGCTATTATCGGTTTGTCGGCCTCGGTGCTGGCCGTATGCGCGGGCAAACTGGTTTCGTTCGGGCTATCGGCTGAGGGTGTTAGTTCGGTTATTAATGTGAGCCAGGTGGGCTTGGCTGTGGGCTTGTATTTAACGGCGTTTGGAGCCAGTAACCAGCAGTCGGCCTTTGTAAATAAGTACAAGGCGCAGGCCGCAAACTTTACGCTTGTTTTTGCCCTGAGCATGCTGATTGCCGTTGCCTTTGTTACGGGCATTAATCCGCAGCGCATCGGCATCACCAGCAGCAATTTGTCGTTAATGGCTATTGTGATATTACTGGTGTACAATGTAAGTCTGCGCAGGTACCGGGTTTAATTAGGGGGGATTTGCGGTTTTTATACACGGTGCTGCTTACTGGCGCATATATCTCGGTCAGGACAGAGTAATGGCTACTCGTGACTGCGCGTTCAGGACACAAGTAGCAGCCTGCATTTCCCCCGGCTACATACCCGCGCCAGCAGCGGTAGGCATCAGGACGACGGGTGGAACGAGTTTTCTTGCTGCCGCAAGCCTCCTGGCTTGTGGTCCGCCGACAGGTATGTACGGCGTTGTAGCGTCTGGTCCGCCTCCAACGCTAACCAGAAACTCCACCTTTTAGGGTCTTGGGGGATACACCACAAGCCAGGAGGCTTGCGGCAGTGCACGAAATGAATTAGACCGCCGCTCAATCAGTTTTATTAGTCCAGAGTTTAAAATCGTCCCAATAAACTTTCAGTGTTTTGCCTTGCGCTTTTACGTAGTTCATCACGTCTTTAGAGGTGTACAGTTTTAGGGGGTTGTAGTCGGTCAGGCCGTCGGGGGTGGGGTCGTGGGTGCTGTGGGTATAGTTGGTCACATCAAACACTACCTGCTTTTTGCCGCCGTCGGGGGTAATGGTCATATAAAAGCGGCCGGTTTTGGCGTCGCCTTCCTTTAAGTAATAATCCATGGTAAACCAGCGGCCAATGGGCACTTTTACCATCGAGGCATCGGCGTTCCAGACTTCTTTTTGGCCTACGTCCTGCGCGTTTAAAATAAAGGTAAGGTCTGCGGGTTGTTTGGTGGTTTTGCCCACGCCCAGGCTTATCCTAAAACCACGGTCGTTAGGTTTGGTCCACCATTGGTTGTTCCAGAACTCCGAGATGGTCATCCAGCTTAGTTTTTTCGGGTAGTTTTTAAGCACATTAAAATCTGCGCTTAAGTATACCCTCACCGACTGGTACAGTTCGCGGCAGCCGGGCTTGATGCCGTAAATATCGGCTTGTATACGAGCCTTTTCCGTATTTTCTGAGGCCAGCCAGTAATCTTTTAACCAAAACTGCAAAACGTTGTTTTTGGGGTTTCCGGGCTCGGGCACCAGGCTAACGCTGCGCTTGCTGGTATCGCCGCCGGTGTACTGAAAAATAAAGTAACCGTTGCCTGCTGATGCATCAAAATCCTGCATCCAGTCGCTTTTTTCGGTAAAGCGGTCGTCGCGGCCCACTATGTCATCGTCTCCGCCTTTGGCAGGTATGATGCGCGATGTGCCCTCAAAGCCCGACTGGAAAACCAATTGCATCCGCTTGGTTATCTTAAGCGAATACAGGTCCTGCGCCGATGAGGTTCCCGGTTTTTGCAACCTGCAGCCAACGCTGGTACATAGCATAATTACGCCCAGGCCGGCGGCAAAGGTTACGGGGAGGCGTTTAAAAAGAGGAGAATGTTTCATTGTGAGCATCAGCATTGAGTGGAGTTAAAAGTAGTAATAATATTAAAGGCGCAAGCACCCCAGCCCCCTAAAGGGAGAGTAACCCCACCCTAACCCTCCTCAAAGGGGAGGGAACAACTTCATTGCTGCCGCAAGCCTGCTGGCTTGTGGCCCGCTGATAGGCCTATCCGGCGTTTAAGCCCTTTGTAAACCACAAGCCTGGAGGCTTGCGGCAGCGAAGCCCCCCAACACCCAAAAGGGGGAGTGTTTAATTAGCGGGGTTGACCAAAAATTAAGAGGATTGCCAATACCTAAAAGATTTTTTAGAATTCAATATCAACCTACAAATTTAAAGTCCTCTCTTCCGGTGAGGATTTAAGTGGGGCTATCTTACTCCCCCTTTAGGGGCTTGGCCGGGGGGCTTGGTTTTGAGCTTAAAAACCAAAAAATTACCGCATCTTTGAGCTACTTGGGGCAGCCAAGGCGTGGGCATTTCAATGATACTTAACAAACACCATCACCGTTTAGGCAAGTTTTGCCTGCTGGCCATGCTTTTGGCCTCGTGCAAGGCTATTAATTTAACCGAGCAGCTCCCAACGGATACATATACCGTTTCGGCCACGCAATATAATCAGTTGCCTGGTGCCACGGGCAGCAACGCGGCCGAGGGTGCCGGTAAAATGAGCGTGGATGTGTTGCAGGATGATTCGTTGCTGGTTCTGACCCCCGCGAGCGGTAACCAACAGCCGTTGCGGGTTAATTTGGCGGCTGTTAATCAGTTAAAACTCAAACGTGTCACCTTTGATTTGGACGTGCTGACCGTTCCGTTTAAAATCAGGCCGTCGACAGCGGGGTTCCCCGAGCAACTGAATGCCAACTTTGATGCCGCCATGTACTTTGGCCGCCGGGTAGACCGCTTTACCATCGAAACCACCCGGCGCGGCCGCACGAGCAAAACCCGGCTACGCGGTACGGGCTACGGGTACGGCGGCTTTTTGGGCGTGGGCTCCGAAGCGGTTAACCCTTACGTTACCCGCAACCGTATTGATTATGAGTATGATGGCTTTGTGCTTAACGGCGGCGTGGCTGGTATTTATGATGCCAAACGTTTTAACCTCGGACTGGCCCTGGGCGCCGATTTTTTGGTAGACCGCAACCGCCACGACTGGATATACCAGGGCAAACCCTGGATTGGGGTGCTGTTTGGTATAAATTTGAATTAGGCGCAACCCCGGCCTAACCCCCCAGCCCCCTTAAGGGGGAGTAGGAGTTTGATTTGTATGGTGGAGTAGTGCAACTGTTTTTAATACTTTCCGCTGCCGCAAGCCTCCTGGCTTGTGGCCCGCTGACAGGCCTATCCGGCGTTTAAACCACTTGGTAAACCACAAGCCTGGAGGCTTGCGGCAGCTATAACGGCCCCACCCAAATCCTCCCCAAAGAGGAGGACTTTGAAAGCTCAGAAGTGATTCTGTGAATTCATTAATTCTGTAAATTCTGATTCAAGACAAAAGAAGTAGTCCGCCCGGTAATGAGTTGACGAGGTAAGTTAATGACCACAAGCTAAAAAAAACATACCACTCTTTGTTAAATAAAGCCTGTCAATTGGCAAGCCTAAACGTCGGTTCAGCTTAAAGAGATGACTTCGTATCCTCCCCATGACGAGGTCAGGATTTTTTGATTATAGAGTATAGAATAAAGACTACAGACGTTTGAATCACATCAGTTACTCGTCGCCAGGAGCAAGATTTCTCGTTATCACTCGAAATGACAGGACTGGGGTAGAGCTAAGAGATAAGATCCAAGAATCAATATAAAAGTTCGAGCTGTCAATTAAATCACTCATTCACTCATTAGCATCTCATCTGCACACCCGCACATTTGCATATCTGCACATAAAAACATTCACTCATTGGTTTTACCGCAACACAAAAACCTCCAGCAGCCACCACACAAACAGCCCGGCCGGAACAACCGATAGGGCCACGCGCAGGGGCGAGGGTATGGTGATGGCCGACGAGCCGGTGCGCAGCACTTTAACGGAGTTAAACATGCTCAAATAAAACACTACAGAGGCGGCGCCCATAATGGCCGTGAGGATGCCCGACTGCAAACCGGTATCCAGCAATAAGCCAAAAAACATGGGAGCTGTGACGGCCAGGCAAACAAGCCCCAGCCAGGCGGCG
>CAXYKR010000124.1:0-8515 GCA_964277815.1 uncultured Mucilaginibacter sp.
AATCTGCAATAGGTGCAATTTGTTCAAGTGTATAGCAACTGCCTCCGCCCTTGTTTACCGTGTTTTCTAACACTACTAAACTGGTGTGCGGATAATGGATATTGCCCACCGCATTAATTTCGGGCTCTATCATTTCAGCAGTTAATATACCGCGTTCGCCATTTAACAACCGGGTTGATACCGCCGAATTGAAAGCGATACCGCCTCCCTCATAACGGTAAACGTGTGCAGTCTGGTCGGCAATCAGCTCATCTAGAGGTTGGGTAAAACATTTGATGGCAATTTGATTGGTCATTGTGCCCGATGGGCAAAATATACCGGCTTCCATTCCAAACATGGCGGCGGCTTTGGCTTCCAGCTCGTTTACTGTTTCGTCTTCGCCAAAAACATCGTCGCCCACCTTGGCACTAAACATGGCGTCAAGCATGCCGGGTGTAGGTTTAGTCACCGTATCACTGCGTAAATCAACCGTCATCATAAAACCAATAAAATTCCTAATTTTAGAGCCTCAAATATCCTAAACTTATGCGTTTTGTTTTTATTCTGCTTTGTATTTTCAGTGTTACAACTCCTTCATCAGCTCAATTATTCGGCCGCAAGTATCGTATGGGCAATTACTACGACACACTGAACTACAAAACTGCCGGCCTGATTGCATGGTCTGTTCCGGATAAACTTTCGAAAAAAGCAGGCGACTATATTTATTACAAGCCGGATGCTAAAGCTAAAGGTGTAAAACTTGAATCTTTTTGCCTAAAATCTTTCACTATGGAGTCGGATAGCTTTGTGGTGTCAAAAAACGAACATATAAATTATGCTCCCGTACTTAAAGTTTTGCTGGATGGTAAACTTAAAATATACTACTGGTCGGCCCGGGTTACCAGTTTACCCATGGCCTTGTTAGGCGGCGCTGTTGGTGCGGCTTTAACCGGCGGCGGTACCGTATTAACCGACAGTAGCGGTGGCTATGCTTATTTTTACGGTGCTAACCCGGATAGCCTGAACACCATCACCAATAAAAATTTCGCAAACGTGATGACATACATTATGGACGATAAGCCAGAAGTGGTTGCGAAAATAAAATAGGATAAGCTTCGTTTAAAAGACATAAACGACCTTTTGGTCTTTTACAAAACAGGTGCTATGCCGGCAAAAGAGCCGGAGTATCCTTACTACGAATAATCAACAATCCGGAGTTTTCGACCAAATGAAAATTGCAACTTTTATATCGCTCAGCTTTTTTTGTCAGGTAAGTATAGGTTACGCACAAAAATGGCAGCCCGGTTATTTTTTTGATATTAAAGGTAACAAGGTGCCCGGCCTGATACAAACCAACCCTGGTGGTAAAGGACCGGTAAAAGGCGAAGGCTTTATTATTTATAAAGACAACCCCAAGGCCAACGAAATTAAACTAAGCGCCGGCGAAATTAAATATTTTGTAGCCGGACAAGACAGCTTTATTGTAGCACACCCACCATCTTACGAAACCTGGCCTAAGGGAGACATTGACTTTGTAAAAGTGGAACTTGATGAACCGTTAAAACTCTATACCTACAATGGCAGTGCAGGTAAAGGTGGTAGTGGTTTCAAACTGGCACCGAGCTTTTCCGGCGGTTTTGGCACAGGCGGCTATGGCGGTGGCGGTGTGGGCATCAGCCTGGGTGGTGGTGGCAACGGCGGCGGCTATGCCCGCGGCGCTACCTATTACTACGGTACCAGCGGAGGCGACATGAGCCAGGTAACCCCTATGAATTTTGTAGATGTAATGACCGACATTATGGCTGACGAGCCGCAGGTAGTAGAGGCTATCCAGCAAGGCAAATTTAGCCTGAATAAAATGGACAACCTGCTGAACTATTACCGGAAGCTTAAAGCGACCCGTCAAAATTAACGTGCCTGCTGCAATTCGCTTTCTTTGCTGATTAATTTGCTGCGCGACGGAAAAACAATACGCAGCTTTTCTAAGTGATGGTCAAAGTTTCTGAATAGCAATTGGTAAACTATTACGGCCCATAACGCCATGTAAGGCCATACCTTAAATGCATAACGACTGAGATACGGTTTGCGGATAAAAGCCGGAATAGCATCGGTTGAGGCCAGGGCGGCAATCAGACCGATAAATATTAAAAAGGCAAGATTGCTGCCTTTAAAAGGATGCTCCTGCATCATTAAATAAAGCATTGCCCCTACGGCTGCTATAATATAGGTAGGCGGCTCAGACCCGGTGCTGAATAATACGACAATCAATAACGTTAGCGCTAAGACCTGCAAACGGTAAGTAATAAACCTGAATTGTTTTACGCGCAGTACAGCCAGGCCCAAAGTGCCTGCCCCTACAAGTAAAAATGGCATGTTGGGGATAGTCAGGTTGCTAGTAACGCGCCGTACTACGCCCATCATTGATAAATCCTGTGCCGAATTAAGACCGATGTTCTGGATATTTTTATCGCTTAAGGAATGATACCAATCCGCGTAAGATTGCAGGATAAATTGAGGACTGGATATCAGCATCGGGAGCCCTACGCCTACCACCGCCCATATGGCACACCATAATATAAAGGCAGGTTTCCGTTTTGAGAACATAAAGAACACCAGCCCAACAATGGGATACAGCTTTATTAAAGTACCTATCACAATAAAAAACGCCGCCCATTCATCCTTTTCTTTCTCCACCATATAAAAGCTAAATATGATGAAAGCACCTATTACCGGGTTAAACTGGATAGAGTGTTGTGTATTGGCGAATTCAATAGAAGTAAGCAATAACAAAAGTATCTTGCGGTTATTGGCGATGGGCAACAAGGTAACGGCCCAGATGAGTATACCTGCATTGGCCAAATTCCATAAAAAGAAACCAAGACCTGTAGGCATCACGGCAAAAGGCGCCACAACCAAACTAAACAACGGACCATAGTGATTAGTATCGTAGTACTCGGCAGGGTACTGGCTATATAAGTTAGTTTGGGCAACGGTATGATGGTAAACCCCGGCAAATATGCTGTAATTATTATACCGGTTGTTAAAGTACTTATACTGCCAGCAAAAAACACTTACAGCAACCCACAAAAGGCAAACCAGCCTGAATTTGGTATTAGAAAAAAGATGAGCAATCATTGTAACGGCGCGGTTACAAATTTATCAAAAAGAATAAATTTCCCAACCATAGGATACCACTACAGATTTTGCGCTATTACAAAACCGCAGGCCCAGGCCCACTGAAAGTTGTAGCCACCCAACCATCCGGTTACGTCTACACACTCGCCGCCAAAAAATAATCCCTTTACTTTTTTCGCTTCCAGCGTTTTTGATGATAGCTCCGCAGTGTCTACCCCGCCGCGCATTACTTCGGCCTTGTCGTAGCCCTTGTCGCCGGCGGGCTTTACTACAAAGTGATGAATAGCCATCTCTATCAATTCTACATCCGCTTTAGATAATGAAGCCAGGTTTTTATTTACCGGTAAACGGCCGCTTAAAGCTTCTGCAAACTTGCGGGTATATAACCCGGCCAGTAAACTAAGCAGCGCCTTCTTGGGATTGGCCTGCCGTTCCTGCTGGATGAGTTGCAAAATATTCTGGCCAGGCAATAAATCCAGCTCAATCTCCTGCCCCGCCCGCCAGTAGGTAGATATTTGCAAAACGGCTGGTCCGCTTAAACCCCAGTGCGTAAACAGGATATTTTCTTCAAAGCTGATTTCATCATTACTAACCCGGCAAAAAATGCTGCTGCCCGACAGTTGCTCGTACCAAGCCTGGTCTTTACCGGTAATAGTTAGCGGTACCAGGGCGGGTGCTGGTTTAATAATATTTAATCCAAAACTTTTGGCCAGCTTTAATCCAAAATCAGTAGCGCCCAGTTTGTGTACAGGCAAACCTCCGGATGCTACCACTACTTTAGGGGCTATGATTTCTACAGGATTGCCATCGCGGCTCATCCTCACTCTAAAGTGCCCATCATCTTGCAATTCAACCGTATTGACCTCAGTATTCAGCCACATGGTCTGGTCAAGTTCGTGGCATAGCTGGGTAAATACGGCAACAATTTCTTTGGCTTTATTACTTTCGGGAAACAATTGTCCCAGCGTTTTTTCATGGCCGATGATGCCATTAGTTTCAAAAAAGCTGATGGTGTCGTCGACTGTCCATTGCGATAGTGCTGATTTACAAAAATGCGCATTAGCCGATACAAACTGTTGCCCGGTGGTATGCAGGTTGGTATAATTACACCGCCCGCCGCCGCTAATAAGTATTTTGGCGCCTGGCCGGTTATTTTTATCTACAACCAGGGTGCGTTTACCTAAAAAACCGGCCTGCACCGCACACATCAACCCGCAGGCACCTGCACCGATAATTATAGCATCATATTGATGCTGATTTGTTAAGTTTGCACACATGGACGAAGTTTCGCAAATATCGGAATTTGGAAAGATATTTATCTTTTTGATTACGGGCTTTGTTTTAGTGGGTATGACGCTGTTTTTAAGCCGGATGATTGCCCCCCGTAAACCTAACCCCGAAAAACTATCTTCTTACGAATGCGGCGAAGAGCCGGTTGGCAGCGCCTGGATTCCGTTCAACGGTCGCTTTTACGTTATTGCCCTGATATTTCTGCTGTTTGATGTGGAGATGATTTTCATCTTTCCGTGGGCTACGGTATATGCTAATCCCGATTTAATTGCGGCAGACAAGCGTTGGGGAGTTTTTACCCTAATTGAGATGTTTGTATTTGCCGGTATATTAATATTAGGATTAATATATGTTTGGCGCAAAAAAGACTTGGAATGGATTAAGCCTGCACCCATTATTCCGACCACCAACACTTCTATCCCTTTTAACCTTTACGATAAAATAAACCAGCAGCAAGGCGCGTTTAAGCCCAGAGAGTTTACGTTAGAAACTGCAGAAGCTTCGGCGGGCGCAACTTTGAAAGCAGAAACGGTTGCTGTAAAAAAACCATCATTTAAACCAACTTTTAAAAAAACTGGAAATGGCTCAGGAACTGAATGAAGAAGGCGGCGTTATTGTTACCAAACTGAATGATTTGCTCAATTGGGCACGCCTGTCATCCATTTGGCCTTTAAGTTTTGGTATTGCCTGCTGCGCTATAGAAATGATGGGCATGTATGCCTCTACATACGACGTAGACCGTTTAGGGGTGTTTCCGAGGCCATCATCGCGCCAGGCCGATGTGATTATTATTGCAGGTACTGTTACTTTTAAAATGGCCGAACGTATAAAACGTTTATACGAACAGATGCCCGAACCGCGTTATGTAATCTCAATGGGCTCATGTTCGAATTGCGGCGGACCGTATTGGCAACATGGCTACCATGTGGTAAAGGGGGTTGACCGGGTTATACCAGTTGACGTATATGTACAAGGCTGCCCGCCACGTCCGGAAGCGCTTATAGGAGCGATTATTGAACTGCAGAAAAAAATTGAGAGCGAAAGCTTAATTTCTTTTTAATAGAAAAAAAATTAAGCCAAAATAAATTTACTTGCGTCGCGTTAACATTCTTGTCAAATATTTATTCGATATTTGATATAATTAATTGTAACTATTTTAAATCCGTACCGTAAAAGAAGACAAAATCAAAGAAACTGTATGAAATTCATGTACAAAGCACCCCTAGTTTGCGCGCTAATGATAAGTGCGGCCAGCATGTTAAGCACCGGTTGCAAAACATATGATGATGTGGCAACCCGTTATACTTCTAAACACATCAAAACTCATACCAATCACGTAACTGCTGAGGTAGCAGAAGCTAACGAGCTTGGATTTGTTCTGTTCGCATTAACCGACGCAGGC
The DNA here is from genome assembly GCA_964277815.1 of uncultured Mucilaginibacter sp. GTDB lineage: Bacteria > Bacteroidota > Bacteroidia > Sphingobacteriales > Sphingobacteriaceae > Mucilaginibacter. The sequence goes on from CAXYKR010000124.1 coordinate 5,807, forward strand.
GCTAATGATAAAGAACTTTTAAACAAAAACAGCGCTTATTACAACGAAGTTACCCAGCATTTTGCAGCTTTTAAAGACCACAAAGCAGTTAAAATGTTTAACGAAGAACTGAAAAAAGACATCAACAACTTCGATCGTTTCCGTAATGGTTTATATGCTTACCGTATTAACGAGCGTAACGACTTGGTTTTAAAAACCGATTACCGTATCGACCTAAACCGTATAGATTTTAGACGTTATATGTCTGCTATGCAAGACTTCATGGAAAAATCAAACTTCCGCGATTTCTATGCTAAGCACCAGGCACAATACAGCAAGCTGGTTAAAGGTCAGGACGATATGTTAACCATGACCACTGCCTGGGCTAAAATCAGCAAACAATACAAAAAACCATTCAAAAGTTACCAGGTAGTCATCTCTCCTTTAATGAAAGGTGAAGCTAAAACCTTAGCTATCGGTAGCGGCAGCTACAATGAGTGTATCATTTTTGCCGAGTCGCCAAGCAAAGCTTTAATGTACTCATCTAACAAACCTGTTGAAGATTTAGTAAACTAATTTTTAAAAGTTTTATACTACGAGCCCCTTGTAACTATTACAAGGGGCTCGTTTGTTTTACGGCATTTTATTAGTGTAACTATTCACCGAAAACAAAAAGAGCGCTATTCCACATAAGGGATAGCGCTCTTTTATTTAATATTGATAGATGATTATTGTCCTTGAGCTAAAGAATAACCTATTTTATCATTAAACTTCATCAAGAACTCAACCGAGCCTACTTTAACAGCATCAGAAACTTCGGACGCTAAATTAAAGATGTCTTTTTGAGTTAAGGTTGTACCTTCCGCTTTTTCGTAACGGATACGGAACTGGTTTACCAACTCGGTATAGATTGAGCCGGTAGGCCAAACCTGGGTACCACGGTTAGAAATCATGATGAGCTGAAACTTATCATCGTTCAGTTTGCTCTTTGCAATTTCGGCTAACTCTTTAGGCTGACCGGTAAACTCCACAAAAACGTCAACACCTAATATCTCTTCTTTGACATTAGGGTCGGTAACCGTGATTTTATTTTTAGACGGCTGAAAATCGGCATTGGTTTTACACTCAAAATTTGGCTGGCCATGCGCACCGCCAACTGATGGGTGTTTACCCAAGTTGGCAATGATGCATTCGGCAAATTCGGTAGTATTGGATGATTTGGTGGCGCGGTCGCCAAAATCGCCGGTGTGGATGCCCTTTTCTAAAGTATATAACAAAGCATTTTCAATAGTAGCAGCATGGGCCGTTAAACCCAGGTAACGCAGCATCGAAATACCTGATAACAACAAAGCAGTTGGGTTAGCAATGTTACGACCGGCAATATCCGGAGCAGTACCATGTACAGCCTCAAAAATAGAAATATTATCACCAATATTAGCTGATGGAGCAAAGCCTAAACCACCCACTAAACCGGCACACAAGTCAGACACGATGTCGCCCTGTAAGTTGGTCAGCACAATAGCCTGGAACATTTCCGGATGGCTCACCAACTTCATACACAAGTCATCTACAATAATATCAGATGCCTGCAGGTCTGGGTACTCCTTAGCTATTTCATAAAAGGTTTCTAAAAACAAACCGTCAGTCAGCTTCATGATGTTAGCTTTATGACCGCAAGCCAGTTTTTTCAGTCCTTTACGGCGGGCCATCTCGAACGCATAACGGATAACCTGAGCCGAGCCCGGACGGGTAATAATACGACGACCAACAGCTACGTCGTTAGTAATCATATGCTCTATGCCACCGTAGGTATCTTCGATATTTTCGCGGATGATTGTGAGGTTGATATTAATACCGGCTTTAGAAAAAACCGTTTGAACGCCATTCAGGGTGCGGAAGTCGCGTTGGTTGGCATAAGTATTCCAAACTTTGCGGGCGGTAACATTAATACTTTTTACGCCTTTGCCTTTCGGAGTCTCCATCGGGCCTTTGAATAAAATACCCAGATTTTCGATGGTTGCCTTGGCTGCTTCGGTCATACCGGTTGAATGGCCTGCATCAAAATACGATTTGCCCATTTCAACAAACTCATACTCGAGCGGCACTTCATTGGCTTCGAATATGTTTAAAACGGCCTCCATAATTTCGGGACCTATACCATCGCCTTTGGCTACTGCTATTTTTGTCTTCATTCGGGGTAATTTAATAGTGGTAATAAAACCTGGCAAATATACAGCTAAACAGGCAATATTGATTTAGGTAAAATGATTTAGGCTTTTTGAAAGATTTGGGCTAAAATTGTAGCTTTTAATTATGAAAGCATTTTATGGCGATTTGCGGCTTGGTATTTTAGGCGGCGGCCAGTTGGGCCGGATGCTAATCCAGCAGGCAATTAATTATAATGTTACGGTAAAAGTACTCGACCCCGACCGCGAGGCTCCTTGCCGTAAATTATGCGATGAGTTTGTAGTGGGCTCTTTGAGCGACTACGAAACAGTTTATAACTTCGGTAAAAAAGTTGACCTGATAACCATCGAAATTGAAAAAGTAAACGTTGATGCCCTGGAGCAACTGGAGCGCGAAGGCGTTACGGTATACCCGCAAGCTCGCGTAATCAGGCTTATCCAGGATAAAGGTTTACAAAAGCAGTTTTTTAAAGAAAACGGCATTCCGACGGCTGAGTTCCAAGTTATCTCTTCGGCTCAGCAATTAGCGCAAAGCAACATTCCG
>CAXYKR010000125.1:0-4363 GCA_964277815.1 uncultured Mucilaginibacter sp.
CCAGAATTCGTCAGATGTTCTGCGTATATTGCCAGAACCTCCGACAGCAAACAAAACTGATAAATCTACATTTTCCACCGCACCAGGGTCTATATCTTTAAACTTAGACTCATCAGCTAAAGCAAACATGGAGACCACTAAACAGTTTGTAGAGACTATAGGGTCGAAGGCCAAAAATCAGGAAATTACCGTTCGCGGCTACGCCTCGTCTCGAAAGAAAATCGTTGCTGGCACTAAAAGTGGACTGAAAGATACAATAGTGCAAGGGTATTTTGTTGAGAAGGAAAAACGAAATTGGGATAAAACCAAATTCATTATTGATAAAAAGGAAGCCACCAAAAAGGACTTTGATGCGTTAGACCCCAATAATATTGAAAGCATTAACGTGATTAAAGACGCCCAGACCAAGGAAGGCAAGATAAAGGTAACTACAAAAAGCGGTGCAAAGCCTGCTTCAAAAAACTAAATCAGCATACAAAAATTAACGGCTAACTTTATTTGAAAAGTTAGCCGTTGTTTTTATGAAATTTTATCAATGCAGTCTACTGTGCTACGCTTGTCAGCTGTGTAGTTGCTCCAAGCTTTATGGTAAACTTAGTTCCTTCATTAAGCTTACTTTCCACTTCAATGCTGCCGCCCATGGCCTCAATTTGGTTGCGGGTTAAAAACAGCCCGATACCCTTAGAGTCTGTGTTTTTATGAAAGGTTTGATACATGCCAAACAGCTTTTTACCATAACGCTCCAAGTCTATACCGGTGCCGTTATCTTCAAAAATTAAATATACGTTACCGTTCTCCTCTTTACTATAACAGCTTATCACCACCTTACGGTCGGGACTACGATATTTTAACGAGTTGGTGAGCAGGTTATGAAAAATACTCTCCAGGTATGCCGGGATGTACATGATAGACGGGCAGGCCGTAAAATCATAATGTACCTGCGCACCCGCCGATTGAATATTACTTTCCAAGGCGTTCAGTACGTTCTTAAATATCGGTTCTATCGCTGTCCACTGCCGTTCTTGCTTAATATCCGATTCTATTTTTACAATCTGATTTAAGTGCTCAATGGTAGTATTTAAACTATTGCTGATGGCAAAGATGTGCTTGAATATTTCTTTCTGCTCTTCAGGCTCCTCAGATTCCTGGTACAACCGCACCAGGTATTGCAAGTTATTAGCATGCGACCGCAAATTGTGCGATACCATATAGGCAAAGTTTTGCAGGCGCTTATTTTGATGGTCTACAAACTTAAACGCATCAAGCAGTTCCGTTTCGCGGCGTTTAACCTGGTCAATGTTTTGGATGATGCCTCTTACCAGTTGCACCTTACCATATTCATCAACGGTAGTAAACGCGTTAATTTTAATCCAAAACGTATTTTTACTGTTGGTTTTGACCTGTAGTTCAACATCACACGGCTTACCGAAGTTAATACAGTCGTTAAGCGTGCGCTCAATAAGCGAACGATGGTCCGGAACAACCGTACGAATCAGGCTATCAATATCAGCCGGGGGCAATAGCGGCAGCTCCAGTATTTCGGCGGCCTCTTTGCTTAAATTAAGTGAGCGGCTGCGGGCATCAATTTCCCAACTACCTGCCCTGGTTATTTTATTTACAGCAGCATACTGCCTGTTGCTGGCCGCTAACTGAAACTCGGAAACCTTGTATTGATGAATGTTAACAATGGTACCGGTAATGGTGGTATCCTGGTCGCGGGTAAAACTGCTTTGAAACCACTGGTAGCCATTGGTGGTAAATAACCGTATCTCTAAGGTTTTTGATTTACCCAGCAAACAGTTGTAGGTTTCGGTAGTAACTATCGAAACATCTTCGTGGTAAACAATATTACTGATAAAATAAGCGTACGAAAGATCAACCTCCTGCGGCTCCAAACCTAAAACGGTATAAAAGCCCGCCGAACAACGTAACTGTTTGGCTCGCAGGTCAACTTCCCATAGCGCAGCATGCAAGTTATGGAGCACTGGAGCAACACCGGTTCCCTTAAAGTCAGGATCTTCTTGTTGTATAAAACTCATTATTCAAATACTCCATAATATGTATACAGCTTTCTATCAACAGATATTGCCGTATAATTAACGACTAGTAACTAATAATATATCTCCCGTTTATCTTTTATACCTGATTGTTTTAATATTTGTTACCACCGGGCAACAGATATTATCCACATTTTCGCAATCACGAACACAAAAGGTAACATAACGGTGCATATGCACCGTCAAATAAATGGGCAAGAATGCTTATGGTAAAGACCTTGTATATGACCTAATAACGGCCTGCAGATCATTTAATACGGGAAATAACACACCAGTACCCACTACAGCAATCCACAACAAAGAACTGCGTTTTTTTAATTAAGTTGTATTGATAAATATATAAAACTTACTCAAAAAAGTTTTATATGCCCGATGTAAGCAATTTGATACAGTTGGTATTAACTAAAAATACAATTTAAAAAATTACGTTCTCAAGCAATTTCTAATTGCTGCCAATAGGTAGAAGCCAATCCCGTCATTAACTGGCTTCAGCCAATGTTTCATTTTCTAATATAGATAGTAACGCTTTCTCGGCCGTATTCAATTCTGATGCCTTGTGGTCTTTCACCTCATCCAAATGTTCAATATATTTAAATAAAGTGCCATGCTCGTAACTGCTGATGATGGTTGGATGTACATAGTATTTTTTGCACACCGTACGGGTGTTGCCCAAGGTTACCGCCACTTCGTCCAATACACTGATGATATTTTTTTTGCACTGGGTTTGATTTTCAAAATTACCGGCTTCTTTAAAAGCATATAGTGCGCTTACGCTGCCGGCCCAGGTACGGAAGTCTTTTGCCGTAAAATCTTCACTGGTGATATTTTTCAGGTAAGTGTTTACGTCGCCAGAGTCGATAGTGCAACGCTTTCCGTCGTCGTCATAATACTGAAAAAGCTCTTTACCAGGTATATCGCGGCATTGCTTAACCAAACGGGCCAGCTTTTTACTTTGCAAATCAATTTTATGATAAACGCCCTTTTTACCCTTAAACTCAAAATTGATTTTTGAGCCATCAATCTTCACGTGCTTATCCATCATAGTGGTTAAGCCGTAAGACCCATACAGCTTTTTGTATGACTCGTTACCAATACGGATACTGGTTAGTTCCATTAACCGAACAACTAAGGCCAGTACCTTGTCATGGTCAAGGTTGCGGCGATTCAAATCTTTATCAACCTGCTCGCGTATGGCGGGCAAGTGTGTGGCAAAGGCCTGCAACCGATGATATTTGGATTGGTTACGCAATTTGTTCCAGTCGGCGTGGTAGCGGTATTGCTTGCGGCCGGCAGCATCGGTGCCGGTAAACTGCAGGTGGCTGTTTTCATGCGGGGAAATCCAAACGTTGGTATAAGCCGGCGGAATAACCAACTTATTAAAGCGTTCTATCAACTCCTTATCCTTTACAGGGGTACCATCGGCATCATAGTAACTGAACCCCTTACCCGATGCCTTACGCGTATAACCGGGCGAAGTATCGCTCAAATAACGCAGTCCGGCAGCTTTGGCGGTAATCTTAGGGTCACGACCAATTTTTTCGAGTTTTTTTAAGAGGCGGTTCATGGTAAAATGAACAGCGAATCCGCGCTTAAGTTTTACCCCAAACCGCCACCTGTTTTTAGCCTATATTATTGGGTATGTAATGTATCGCAAGCAAGAGCAACCTCGTCCTAAGTTTTAGACCCAAAAGCCCACGAACTCGACCGACTCACGGACTTACTGACTTACTGACTAAACACTCTCCAACCCTCTTAAAACAGAAACGGTATACTCAATTTGCTCAGGGTGTATATCCAGGTGAGTTACGAACCGAATGCGGCGGGTATCTGTAGTACCACATTTAATACCTTTGGCAACCAGTTTATTCACAACAACATCGGCCGGGCCATCAGTATCAAATAACACAATGTTAGTTTGCGTTGGCACCACGTTAGTTACCCAGGCACATTTGCTTAATTCATCAGCCAATATAGTTGCATTTGCATGGTCAACATTCAATCGTTCTACGTGGTGGTCAAGCGCATAAATACCAGCTGCTGCTAAAAATCCAGCCTGACGCATGCCTCCGCCTAACACCTTGCGAATGCGGCGGGCATAAGTAATGGTGCTTTTATCGGCCAGTAAAACCGAACCGACCGGTGTGCCTAAACCTTTAGATAAGCAAACCGAGATACCATCAAAATATTTACCGTAGTCAACCGCCTGGTCGCCGGTATGGGTTAATGCGTTAAATATACGTGCACCGTCTAAATGCAGCTTAAGGTTTCGCTTGCGGCATAAATCTGCAATAGGTGCAATTTGTTCA
>CAXYKR010000126.1:0-13551 GCA_964277815.1 uncultured Mucilaginibacter sp.
AAATCGCTTTAACCTATCATCAAGGGCAGCCTGAGGTAGAAGTGTGCAGGCAGCACGTTCGGAGTTTTTGTGTTGTAGTGAACATGGGTTTAAGTACCTGCTGCAAAGGTGCGTTGGGCAATCCTCATTCACAACATATACAAACTGGAATTACAATTCCGTTATAATTCTATTACAATTCGCTTACATTTAAACTCAATTAAGACAATATCGGCTTAATTATTTACGAATAACGAAAAATAACTTTAATCAAACGTTTGATTATTATAGCCGTAACTTTTATCTCGTCTTTGATATCGAATGATAAATTAATGTACATTATACCTCTTCAAAGGCTTGTTGGCTTAACGTAAATTTTGGCTCGTTAAACAGCTTACAGACTGCTAAAAACAGCGCGCTGATTAAAAATTCGCTATTTTTGCGCGCTTATCGTTATCTCCATGGGTATCCAGCAGTTTGAGCAAAGTCCGTTTCAGCAATGCATCTCTTTTCATGTGCTTTTAGACCACCTGGAAAAAGTAGCGCGCGAAGAAACCGGCTATAGTGCCGAACGTGCGCAAGCCCTTCTTTCAGAAGCTGCGGCTTACCCCAAACTGCGCGACGGGCTAAGCGAGGGATGGGAAATTGAGGAGCATATGCCGGTTATTAAGCACTTGGTGGCCGACTTATTTCCTGCCGCGTTGACGCAAAATGAAATTAAGGCAGTTACTATACCATTTCAAAATATCCTGTTTAACCGCACCGAACGGTTGAAAAAAATACTGCATGCCGCAGGCGACAGCTTCGACATGACTATTCGGAATTTTGATGACCATCAGTTTTATGTGATGAGTTGCTGCCTTATCTTGAATGAGTTTTACAATACGCAGCTGGATTTTGGTAAGCCGATGTTTTATGACATCCCTACGGCCGAAGGCGTCACCAAACATTATCGTATTATGTATAATGCCGACTTTTTAGACATTATACCTACTGATAAAGCCCGTGAGTTAACGCCCGAAGATATTAGCCGCTTAGTAAATAACTATGATGATTTGGCTCTGTGGTTGAGGATGTTTCCGCCCGGAAGCTACATTTTAAAAGGTTTTGCACTCATTACCTTGTTCGATGTTACTGTAGAAAACGCTGTATCGGTTTTGAAAGGCACGCTGCTTACTAACCTTAATGAGGTAGATGTGGAGCAGGACTTTGAGTCGATATTCAGGTCTATCTATCGGATACCCGACCTCCACGTAGGCTTCACGGCTTTTGATGCTGACGAAAATAAATTCAGCAGCATTGCTAATATCCGTAAAATAAAAAGCTACATCCTTAATGATAGTATGGAAGCTGTTTGTACTGATATACTGGGACCAAAATCGTTTGCGGCCATTATGAGTAAAAGCGATTTTTTTGCCGTGTCGGATACGAAGCAATTTTTTCTGGAACACCCAGACAGCGAACTCGCTCATCAGTTTTTAAAGCAAAACATCCATAGCTTTATACTGGCTCCGGTAGTTAAGGATGGCGTCAAACTGGGCATTTTAGAACTGACCTCACCCCGCCCTCATGAGTTAAACAGCGTAAATGCCCACAAACTAGATACGGTAATGCCATTTTTGGTTAACACCATTGACCGGCAAATATCCTTTATGCAAAACCGCATCCAGGCCGTCATCCAAAACGAGTATACTACCCTGCACCCAAGCGTGCAATGGAAATTCATCAAAGAGGCGCGAAAGTTTATTGAACGGCATGAGCATCACCTTGATTACAACCTGCGCGAGGTAGTTTTTGATGACGTGTACCCGCTTTACGGGCAGATTGATATCAAAGGTTCATCTAATACCCGTAACCTCAGCATCCAGAAAGACCTGCACAACCAATTGGCCAACCTGATGCTGATTGTGGAGATGATGGACGAAATTCCGAAGCAGGCGGCCTATATGGAAAAGCTACAGGAATTTGAAACACTTACGCATAACTTTTTAACGCTGGTACGTACAGATACTGAGCAGTACATCCAGTACTTTATCGAGAGTAAAATTCACCCCTTACTATATTCGCTACAATCTTCGCCCATATACAATAAACCTATCGCCAGTTATTTCAAAGAGTTAGACAAAACCAACGGCACGTTTTACACTTACCGGCGTAAATACCATACTACAGTTTCGATAACCAATCAAAAAATGGCATCGCTGTTAGATGCCCGTCAGGCCGAAGCTCAGCGGACATTCCCTCATTATTACGAGCGATTTAAAACTGACGGTGTAGAGCATAATTTATACATTGGCTCGTCTATTTCGACCAAGTATGCCTTTACCATGCGGCATTTGCATCAGCTACGTTTGTGGCAGCTGCAAACGCTTTGCGAGATGGAACGCGCACATCATCAGCTTAAAACAAAGTTGCCCTACCTGCTCGAGGTCACTACGCTTATACTGGCGTTCAGCTCACCGTTATCAATCAGGTTCAGGATGGATGAAAAACGCTTTGATGTAGATGGCACTTACAATGCCCGCTTCGAGATTGTGAAAAAACGGATAGATAAAGCCTACATTAAAGACACCAGCGAGCGCATTTGCGAACCGGGCAAAATCACCATCGTATACGCCAGCCCCAATGAAGAAATCGAATACCGCGGCTATATCAAAACAATGCAAGACCAACAGTTATTGGGTGGCGAAGTAGAGGTATTGGAGGTAGAAGATTTGCAGAGCGTATCAGGATTAAAAGCGTTACGGATAAATATATTGCACGACTAAATCTGTAAAGTAAAAGCTTGCTTTTACTTCCTTGAACACCCTTAGTTAACTATAAAATCCTTTATTTTCTTTTTAAGAAAACCATTTATCCTCATCGTGTTACTAATAAGGCTACTGTGTGTTGATGAACAGCCGCAGTGAGTTATGCAAAATTTTAATTAAAGCATAAAACTTATGGAAAACACCACCAACCAAGACCCGAAAGAAAAGTACGTGAGCGAACCGTTTTCGGAACAACAGCAGGACATCCCCGGAACCGAAACCGAATTACAGCCCAAAGCCGACCATGGCGAAAACTCTTATAAAGGCTCGGGTAAGTTAACCGATCGCAAAGCCATTATTACCGGCGGCGACTCGGGCATTGGCCGCGCCGTTGCCATTGCTTTTGCACGTGAGGGGGCCGATGTATTGATTTCTTATTTTGATGAGGACGAAGACGCCCGGCAAACCGCCAAATATGTAGAAGAAGCCGGCCGAAAAGCCGTACTGGTAGGCGGCGACATCCGCGACGAAGCGCATTGCCAAAAAATCATTGATACCGCCGTAGCTGAATTTGGGCAGATTGATATTCTGGTCAATAATGCTGCATTCCAGATGTCGCGCCAGTCGTTACAGGAAGTAAGTACCGAAGAGTGGGACCGCACTTTTAAAACTAATATTTACCCTATGTTTTACTTGTGCAAAGCGGCCGAGCAATACTTAAAGCCCGGCGCTACCATTATTAATACTACTTCGGTAAATGCTTACAAGCCTCGGCCAACTTTGGTAGCTTACGCTGCCACCAAAGGCGCCATCCAAAACTTTACCTCAAGCATGGCGCAACTATGGGCCGAAAAAGGTATTCGGGTAAACTGCGTGGCACCAGGCCCCGTCTGGACGCCGCTCATCCCATCCACCATGACACCTGATGAGGTAAAATCGTTCGGGCAGGATGTGCCGTTGAAACGTGCCGGTCAGCCGGCCGAACTGGCTGCTGCCTATGTTTTGCTGGCCTCCGAAGATTCGAGTTATATGACCGGCTCTACTATACAGGTAACCGGCGGCTCGCCTACTATTTAACATCTTAATTCTACTACATATCTCAACCCCAGGCACCAGGCTACGCCTCAGTGCCTGGGGTTTACTTGCCTTTTATATATCCAATCGCAATAAAAAATTCGATTTTTAAAATCAAAGGCTATCTTTGCTTCATAAATTCTTAAGGGGTGCCTTGCTTTGAGCAATCAAAACATAAAGACAGGCTGAGATCATACCCATTGTTGAAGTTATCAAGTTAAGCTTTTAGCAACCGTTTTTATGCGCGGCGCTAAGGCTTCCAACGGCAAACTCCAACATGCACCTGATCCGGGTAATGCCGGCGTAGGGAGAGGTAAACAAGTTAAGTGTACTGCACGCAATTTACACCCTTAGCGGGCAGATGGTTTAACGCAATTTTTATTAACAATTGAAAAATTTTTACTTAGTGCTTGCGGCCCTGCTACTACCTATGCTGGCAGCCGCCCAATTTTCTGTATCCGGTAAAATTACCGATCAAACTACCGGTCAGCCTTTAGCCGGGGCCACCGTTACCCTGCAAAACGCATCAACACAAACTACCAACAGCGGCACCGGCGGCAACTATGAGTTTAACAACGTAAAAACTGGTAGCTACACCCTTAAAGTAAGCTATGTAGGTTACCAGTTATCCAATCAAAATATTAACCTGAACAGTAACAGGGTTGTCAACATCAGCCTGAGCACCAATAATTTTACGGCCGAAGAGGTCACCGTAAGCGCTACCCGTGCTTCGGCTAAATCGCCAACGGCATTTACTAACCTGCGCAAACAGGATATAGAAAAAAATAACCTTGGCCAGGATTTGCCTTACTTACTCAACCAAACGCCATCGGTAGTTACTACGTCTGATGCAGGGGCGGGCATTGGCTATACCGGCATACGCATCCGCGGTTCGGATGGTACCCGCATTAACGTAACCGTGAACGGCATCCCGCTAAACGATGCCGAGAGTCAGGGCAGCTTTTTTATTAACCTGCCAGATTTTGCCTCATCAGTAAACAACATCCAAATACAGCGTGGTGTGGGCACCTCTACCAACGGAGCCAGTGCCTTTGGTGCTAGTTTAAACATTCAAACCTCTACCCGGCAGGATACGGCTTACGCCAATATCAATACCTCTGCCGGCTCATACGGAACCGTTAAAAACACGGTACAATTAGGCTCGGGCTTGTTAAATGGGCATTTTAGCTTGGATGGCCGCCTGTCGCGCATTGCCTCCGATGGTTATATTGACCGGGCAACATCTAACCTACTTTCTTACTATTTGAGCGGCGCTTATTACACCAAAAACAGTACCCTGCGGGCTAACGTTTTTGCCGGTCGCGAGCGTACCTATCAGGCCTGGAACGGTATACCCGATTACGTGATTGGTGATGCCAGCTATGCAGCTGCCAACGGCATACCCGACAGGCGCCGTTACAACGAACTTGGCTTTTTAGGCAAAGACCTCACACCGTCTTATCAGCGTGCTAACTTTTATGACAACCAAACGGATAACTATCAGCAAAACCACTATCAGTTGCTATATGACCGCCAGTTGAGCGACAAGTTATCTTTTAGCGGTGCCTTGCACTATACCAAAGGTGCCGGTTATTACGAAGAGTATAAGATGGCCCAACCGGTTAAAAAGTACGGACTAACGCCTGTCAGGATTAATGGAACCGCTATTGACACGACAGATTTAGTACGCCGCTTATGGCTGGATAATGATTTTTACGGCGCAACCTACTCCTTAAAATATCATCCTAAAAAAACACTTAACTTGATATTAGGTGGTGCTTATAATGAATATAAAGGCGCTCACTTTGGAAACATTGTTTATACCGCACAAAGCGCAGGCATTCCGCCAAATTATGAGTACTACCGCGACAACGCTACCAAAAAAGACTTCAACATTTTTGCCCGTGGCGAGTGGACTTTAGGTCAGGTGTTATTGTATGCAGATATGCAATACCGCCACATTAATTACTCCTTCCTGGGTTTTGACCGTAACCTGAACAACGTTCAGCAGGATGCCAAACTGAATTTTTACAACCCGAAGGCCGGTATTACTTATAATATAGACAGCCGAAACAATGTGTACGCCTCATTCTCGGTAGGTAACCACGAACCTAACCGCGACGATTTTACCAACTCGACTCCGCAAAGCCGCCCAAAACATGAGAACCTGAAAGATTTTGAGGCTGGTTACCGCACCGCAGGTAAAAATTACAGCGCAGGTATCAACGGCTTTTATATGTTGTATAAAAACCAGTTAGTATTAACCGGTGCTTTAAACGATGTGGGTGCAGCCATCCGCAGCAACGTAAAAGACAGCTACCGTGCGGGTATTGAGGTTGATGGCCGGGTAAATATATTTTCTAAATTAACCTGGGCGGCCAATGCTACCCTGAGCACAAACAAGGTTAAAAACTATCAGCAGTTTTTGTACAACTATGATAATGACACCTATGTAGAACAGCAGTACAGCAAAACTAACCTGGCGTTTTCGCCATCGTTTATTGGCGGCAGCGAACTTAGCTTTTCGCCCATTAAAAACGGAAGCATTGCTTTACTGAGCAAGTATGTTAGCCGCCAGTATTTAGATAATACCTCTAACACCAACACCGGCGGCTTAACCGTTGACCCGTCTGTAGCCAATAACAAGTATGCTTACCACCGCTACCTGGATGGCTACTTTGTGAACGATGTACGCCTGAACTACAATTTTAAGGTTAAAGGTGTTAAAAACTTAGGCGTAAGTTTATTGGTTAACAATATATTCAGTGCCAAATACGAGTCTAACGGTGCTACCTACGCGGGCATTAGCGGCGGTTATGTAAACAATTATAATTACATTTTCCCGCAGGCACCAATTAACTTTTTGGCAGCACTTAATTTAAGTTTTTAACCCCACCCTGCCCTCCCCAAAGGGGAGGGTTCTTTAACTTTATAAGCTAACAGGGCGGTATACAAGAAAACCCTCTCCAAAGGAGAGGGTTGGGAGAGGTCGAGGTCATGCATTTTATAGAACTTTTAAACGAGCAAATACGGCAAACCACTTTTTTAGAGTGGGTTGCCGTTTTGTTAGGTGTTGCCGAAGTATTGCTGGCGCGTAAAAATAATGTGTTGCTTTACCCCGCTGGTATTGCCGGTTCGGCCATTACTATTTCCCTGTTGCTAAAAGTAGGCTTGTTTGCCGAGTCGGCTCTGAGTGCCTATTATGTGGTAATGAGTGCTTACGGCTGGTATATATGGTCGCGCCGGGCCGGTGAGCCGCCTGTTAAAATTGCGTACACCACCCAGCACGAATGGCTTATTACCCTGCTCATCAGCTTTATAGGCTGGGGTGCTATTTACTTAATTCTCCATCACTTTACCAATTCAACCGTACCGGTATGGGATGCCTGGGTATCGTCAACCGCATGGGCGGGAACCTGGTTACTGGCCCGTCGACGCATCGAAAACTGGCTGGTACTTAACGTGAGTAATATCTTTGCAATTCCACTTTTATTTCATAAAAACCTGGTACTGTTTGCCGCGCTTACTATATTTTATTTTGTTGTAGCCATTTTTGGCTATTTTGACTGGCGCCGTATTTACCTGCGGCAAAAACAATCAACTGCCACTGATATGAATACCACTGCCCCTCACCCATCCACCCTTTTACAACCCGAGTGGGTAAAAACCATACGGCAGGATGCTTTTGCGGCCGAACAAGCCGGGATGCTGCAGCCACAACAATTAGAACTGGTTTACGAGCAGCAGTGGTTTAAACTGTTAGTACCTAAAATATACGGCGGATTGGAAATGCCGCTACCCGAACTCATCAGGCTGGAAGAGGCTTTAAGCTGGGCCGATGGCAGCTTGGGTTGGGTAATTACCCTTTGTGCCGGGGCAGGCTGGTTTGGTGGTTTTATTAACCCCGAAGTAGCTCAGGAGATATTTGCCAACCCTAAAGTTTGCCTGGCGGGTAGCGGCGCTTCAACAGGTACGGCGCAACAGCAGCCCGATAGCTATACTATCAACGGGCATTGGCGCTATGCCAGCGGCGTGCGCCACGCCACCCATTTTACCGCTAACTGCATCATTCAGGAAAACGAGATTCCATTTTTTAACAATGATGGCAGTCCGGTAATATCCTCTTTTGTGATTGACTGCGACCAGGCCACGCAAGTACCTGCCTGGAAGTATATAGGCATGATGGGAACCGGCAGCCATGCTTTTACCATCAACAACGCGCAAGTACCAGCCAACCGTGCGTTTACTATTGATGCATCGGCGGCAGTGGTTAATGCTTTGCTGTACCGCTACCCGTTTTTACAACTGGCCGAGGCTACTTTGGCAGCCAACCTGTCGGGTATGGCGCAGCATTTTGTAGACTTATGCGGCCCTGTATTTGAGCAAAAACTAAAAGAATCGGAAAGGTTGACCTATGACGACCGCACGCTGCTGATGGAAACCTACAAAGCCATTACAGCACAACTGCAAACCGCCCGTGATGCTTTTTACCAGGCCGTAGATGCCTCCTGGACGACAAAAATTACAGATGCAAAAACTGCTTACGCCTTATTGCACCCCGTAAGCACAACCAGCCGCCAGTTGGCACGTGTTGCCCGCGAGAGTGTAGATAAGCTCTACCCCTATTGCGGCCTGAGGGCTGCCGCACCCGATACCGAAATTAACCAGGTATGGCGCGATTTACATACCGCCAGTCAGCATGCCCTGCTTACTTTTGAGGCATCGTAACCACTAAATAAACAAGCAATTTAAAAATCCAGCGAAGTTTCGCTGATGAGCCGGTAGATGTCGTGCAGGTTACGGCCAAGCTCTTTGTAATCCAGGCCGTAGCCGACCACAAACTCGTTGTCAATCTCAAAACCTACGTAGCGTAATTCTTCGATAGACGTTTCGAGTTTGCCGGGCTTAAGCAGCAATGAGCATACCCGCACTGAGGCAGGCGATTGCAGCTTCAGTTTTTCAATCAGGTAACTCAGCGTGTTGCCGGTATCTACAATATCTTCAATAATAACGATGTGCCTGCCGCTGATGTCGACCGTTAGCTCAATGTCTTCGCGTATACGGCGAGTAGTGGATGTGCCACCGTAGTAAGACGCCAGCTTGGTAAACGTAACCTCGCACGGAATAGTAATCTGCTTAATTAAATCGGCTACAAATAAAAAGCTGCCGTTAAGCACCCCGATAAAAATAGGCGTTTTACCCTCGTAATCATTATTCAACTCTTTGCTTAGCAGGTTAATGCGTTTGGCAATGGTTTCGGCTTCAATTAACGGCTCAAATGTTAAATCAGCTATTCTCATGGTTGTTTATTTGAGTTTCCAGGCTAATAGGTTGCGGCAACAGTTAAGCAGTAATTAAGCTTGTGTTACCGTAATTCTACATACAATTATACATAATACTGACGTAAACGCATCCACTCAATCGATATAATTTACTGTATCTTTGTGCTTCGCATGATAGATTACCAGGTACATACGTTACCCAATGGCATACGTTTGCTTTACAAACATGCCGCTACCAATATTACCCACACTTGCTTTCTGATTAATGCCGGTGCCCGTGATGAAGTTCCGGAAAAAGATGGATTAGCCCACTTTATTGAGCATTTATTATTCAAGCAAACCGAACGCCGCAACACCAACCAGATTTTAAACCGGCTGGAGTTGGTAGGTGCTGATTTGAATGCTTATACTACCAAAGAGTATACCTGCATACATGCATCGCTGCTTAAACAGCACCTGGAGCGTGCGCTGGATTTATTTGAGGATATTATCTTCC
Organism: uncultured Mucilaginibacter sp.; assembly: GCA_964277815.1. Classification (GTDB taxonomy): domain Bacteria; phylum Bacteroidota; class Bacteroidia; order Sphingobacteriales; family Sphingobacteriaceae; genus Mucilaginibacter. The sequence goes on from CAXYKR010000126.1 coordinate 9,582, forward strand.
ACTCCACTTTTCCGGAAGAGGAACTAACCAAAGAGCGCAGTGTAATACTGGATGAAATTGCCTCCTACCAGGACCAGCCCGAAGAAGCTATACAGGACGATTTTGAGGGCCTATTATTTAAGGGCCACACCCTGGGCAACAATATTTTGGGTACCGAGCAATCGGTGAATCAACTGGATAAAACAGACATCAGCCATTTTATGGCCGCCAATTACAACACCCACGAGATGGTGTTTGCCGTTATTGGCGATTATGATTTTGCAAAGCTGGTAAAACTGGCCGAAAAATACTTAGGCCCGGTTCCCGAAAATACAGCAGCTAAAAACAGGCAAAAACCAACGCAGGCCAAAAGCCAACTGGTCACTGTCGAAAAGCCGATATCACAAACGCATGGGGTAATCGGAGGCATGGCTTACCATTCGTCGCATGCCCATAAAAGCGGCTTGCTGCTGGTGAACAACATTTTGGGCGGCATGGGCATGAGCAGCCGGCTAAACCTCGAAATCCGCGAAAAGCATGGTATCGCTTATACCATCGAGTCTAATTACACCCCATTTACCGATACTGGTATCTTCTCCATATACTTTGGCACCGACGAAGAAAAATCGGCTAAGGCTATCAAGCTGATACATAAAGAGCTGCAAAAATTGCGCGATAATAAATTAGGAACATTGCAATTGCAGCAGGCCAAGCAAAAGTTTATCGGTCAGATTGCCTTGGCCGAAGAAAACCGCCTGAGCCTGATTATCTCGATGGCGAAAAGCCTGATTGATTTTAATTGCATTGATACCCTGCAACAGGTTTTCGACAAAATTAACGCCGTAACTGCCGAACAGGTGCTCGAAATCAGTAATGAAATTTTTGACCGCGATAATTTGATTACGCTGCTATTTGAGCCCAAGGAGTAATGGGCAAAATTTCCCCATAAAAACAATACTTTGGGTGTAACTTTAGACTACGGGGTGTGGTCTAAAGTTCACTTAAAACATTGTTATGACCGTAAAACCTTTACACCTCTTACTATTAGCGTTTGTTGCTTTTGCACAAACCAGCCTGGCACAAACTTTTAATAAGGCTAAAATGGATAGCCTGTTTGATGCCATTGCGGCCAATAACCGGGCTATGGTTAGCGTAGCGCTTACTCAAAAGGGACAGGTGGTGTATAGCCGGGCTATTGGCAACAGTTGGTTAGGCGAAAAAAATATACCGGCTACTACTCAAACCAAGTACCGCATTGGTTCTATCTCTAAAATATTTACGGCAGTCATGATTTTTCAGCTGGTTGAAGAAGGCAAGTTAAAGCTATCTACACCACTGTCAGATTTTTACCCCTCCCTACCTAACGCTTCTAAAATAACTATTGCACAATTACTTAGTCACAGCAGCGGTTTGCACAGTTTTACCAGCGACAGTACTTACATGACCTGGTTAAACAAAAAGATGACACCAGCCGAAATGATTGCCAAGATTAACGTAAAACCTGATTTCGAGCCCGGAAGCAAACACAAATACAGCAACAGTAATTTTATATTGTTAGGGTACATCATCGAAAAGCTGGATAAAAAGCCTTATGCCGTTACCTTGAAAAACCGTATTACCAGTAAGATTGGCCTAAGCAACACCTATTACGGCGGTAAAATAACGGCAACCAACAATGAAGCGTATTCTTACTATTGGAAAGACAAATGGATGCCTGATACCGAAACCGATATGAGTATACCCGGCGGTGCAGGTGCACTGGTATCAAACCCTACCGACCTGGTTAAATTTATGAATGCCTTGTTTGGCGGCAAACTGGTAAGCACGGCAAGCTTGACGCAGATGCACACCATTAAAGATGGCTACGGCATGAACTTATTTGCTTTTCCGTTTAACGGGTATACGGCTTATGGACATGGAGGAGACATTGATGGTTTTCACTCGCAGGCAGCTTATTTCCCGGCTGATGACATGGCGGTTGCTTACACGGCTAATGGTGTAAACATGAATTTAAACAGCATGATGGTTGGCGTATTGAGCATTGCGTTTAATCAACCGTATACTATGCCAAATTTTAAGCCTGTTGCATTATCGGCTCAAGAGTTGGATAAATACACCGGCGTTTACAGCAGCACGCAGATGCCACTTAAAATTACTGTTGGTAAAAATGAAACTGCTTTAACGGCACAAGCTACCGGGCAGTCGGCATTTACCCTGGATGCTGCCGGAAACCATACCTTTAAATTTGATGGTGCAGGCATTACTATGATTTTTGACCCGGCCAAAGGGCAGATGACTCTTAAACAAGGTGCAGGTACTTACCTGTTTAATAAGGCTCAATAATTACGAAGCTTTACAATATGACATGGCATTTATAACTAAGCTGCCGCTCCATTTTATATCCTTTACAGAAATCCGTAATTTTGCAGCATGAAACTGCCTATTGTAGCCTATGGCGACCCGGTGTTAAGAAAAAAAGCCACTGACTTTGAAACCGAAGAAACAGCCGACCTTAAACAACTGATTGCAGACATGTACGAAACCATGTATGCTGCCCACGGTGTAGGTTTGGCAGCGCCGCAGGTAGGTATTTCCAAGCGTTTGTTTGTAGTAGATGCATCTCCTTTTGATGATGATGAGCCTGAACTGAAAGATTTTAAAAAGGCGTTTGTAAACCCGCAGATATTGGAAGAAACCGGCGAGGAGTGGGCATTTAACGAAGGCTGCCTGAGCATTCCGGATATCCGCGAAGATGTGTATCGCCAGCCGGTAGTTCGCATTGCTTATTTGGATGAAAACATGCAGCCGCGCGAAGAAACTTACAAAGGTTTGGCTGCCCGTGTGATACAGCACGAGTACGACCATATTGAGGGCAAACTGTTTACAGACAAACTAAGCCCTTTGCGCAAGCGACTACTCGAAAAACGCCTCAACGATATTTCGAAAGGTGTAGTTAAAGTTGATTATAAAATGAAGTTCCCGGCGGCTAAAAAAGGCCGTTAAGCTTAACAGCTGTAATAGCAATCGTCACTTTACTATTACACAGCCATAAAAACACACTCATAACGTTGAAAGCGGGCTTTCAATAACCAGTTAAGGCCTTTAGGATGATGCAAAATCATTATCTTAAAGGCCTTGATTGTTTGTATGAAAAAACTTTACTTCCTCGCTCTCTTACTGTACACCACCATTGCCTCGGCTCAAACTGATGCAATAAAATCCAGTGTGGCTAAAAAAGCCGATGCCATGCAAGCCAAACTGGTAACCTGGCGCCGCGACTTTCATGAACATCCGGAGCTGGGCAACCACGAAACCCGTACCGCCGGTATTATTGCCAGTCATTTAAGAAGCTTGGGTATCGAAGTTAAAACCGGCGTAGCCAAAACCGGTGTGGTTGGCTTGCTGAAAGGCGGCAAACCCGGACCGGTTGTGGCCTTAAGGGCCGACATGGACGGGTTGCCGGTTACAGAGCGCACCGCAGTGCCTTTTGCGTCCAAGGTTAAGACTACTTTTAACAACAACGAAGTTGGCGTAATGCATGCCTGCGGTCATGATACGCACGTATCTATCCTGATGGGCGTAGCCGAAGTGCTGTCCTCCATGAAAAACGATTTACATGGCACCGTTAAGTTCATTTTTCAACCCGCCGAAGAAGGCCCACCTTTTGGCGAGGAAGGCGGCGCCGAACTAATGATTAAAGAAGGCGTATTGCAAAACCCTAAAGTGGATGCCATTTTTGGCTTGCACATTAATGCCCAAACCGAGGTTGGCAAAATTACCTACCGTCCCGGTGGTACGATGGCTGCCGTAAACGACATGCGGATTGTGGTGAAAGGCCGTCAGGCTCACGGTGCCTATCCCTGGAGCAGTATAGACCCCATCGTGGTATCGGCCCAAATTATCAATAGTTTACAAACCATTGTGAGCCGAAATTTAAACGTTACCGAAAATGCAGCTGTAGTTACTATAGGGGCTATCAATGGTGGTAACC
>CAXYKR010000127.1:0-6668 GCA_964277815.1 uncultured Mucilaginibacter sp.
TGTTTTACCCGGCGCGGCCGAGCAGGGGGGAGTGAACGCTAACCCGGTTGCGCCTGAAGAGGAAAAGAAACCGGGCCTGTTCTCGCGCATATTCGGTAAAAAGGATAGTGCTGACCGTAGGCGAGAAGCCGTGGCCGACTCGCTGGATGCCATCAAAAAGCGGGAAAAAGAAGCCCGTAAAGAACAAAAACGTTTAGAAAAGCAACGGCGCAAGGAGTTGAAACAACAAGGCTTACTCCCATAGTTTGTACAGGCAAACTAATTATATATTTGAGTGTTTAAACACAAAATAAAACAAAAGCCAAATCCGATGTCATTACAAGAGTCTTTAGCATGGCGCTATGCTACCAAGAAGTTTGATAGCTCCAAAAAAATTGATGCTGCTACTTTAGATAATCTATTACAAACTGTAAAGCTGGCGCCGTCATCTTACGGGCTGCAGCACTATGAGATTATTGTAGTTGAGGACGCCGCCGTGCGCGAACGTTTAAAAGAAGCTGCTTACGGCCAGCCGCAGTTAACCGATGCATCGCAGGTGGTGGTATTTGCTGCCGAAACTAAAATTGACGAAGAATACGTTAAAAATTATATCAGTGAAGCTGCAGCTACGCGACAGATGGACCGCGAAAAGCTGGCTGATTTTGAAAAGACTATCTTAGGTGCCATCAGCCGCCAATCTGATGAGCAAAAGCTGAACTGGTCTCACAAACAAGCCTATTTGGCTTTAGGTGTATTAATTGGTGCAGCTTCTGAGCTAAAAATTGATACCTGCCCGATGGAAGGTTTTGATGCCGGTAAATTTGATGAGATATTAGGCTTGAAAGAAAAAGGCTTAACCTCATCTGTAATTGTAACTATTGGTTACCGTGCAGAAGATGACCAATACGGTAAACTGGCCAAAGTGCGTAAAAAAGACGAAGACTTGTTTACTAAGATATAATACAAGCTTTCAAAAATATATTCAAAAAGGCAGCCTGATGGGTTGCCTTTTTATTTGGACGCTATTGGTAGTTAGTATCAGTGCTATGCAAAGTGCCTCAAACAAAAAAGAATTATCTGCAGCACAACGTTCGCGTAAACACCTGCAAGCACATCATCCATCATTACGCCGGTTCCTGCCGGTAGTTTTTCCATTTTACGGATGCCCAGAGGTTTCACAATATCAAAAAAACGGAACAGAATGAGGCCAACTAATAAGTTCAGGTTGGTTAAGGGCACAAACAATAAAGTAATCATTTGCCCGGCTACTTCATCAATAACCACGCGTGAGCTGTCTTTACCCCAGTCGGCTTCTACCCGGTCGCCGGTATAAATGCCAATGAGGGTAACGATGATGGCAGCCAATGGCAAAATCCACACCGGCTGTAATAAATCAGCGTTTCGAACCCACATCAGCAGTAAGCAGGTAATAATGGCCGCCACCGTGCCGCCGCCTTTAAGGTAGCCCACGCCCAACCACGAGGCTATAATTTTGTTTAAATTCATGTACGTTTAAGTGCATCAAAGTTAATAAAAAGTAAAACGTAGCTTATCAAACAGCTTTTTGCTTATATAATTTAGGCCGTATAAGCAAATTTTGTTCTATTTGCAGCCTATGACAGCATTACCGCACGCCCTGATTTTTGATATGAACGGTACCATGATTAACGACATGGACTATCATACCAAAGCGTGGCAACGTATTTTTAATGAAGAGTTAGGCGGCAATTTTACCTGGAACGAGGTAAAGACCCAAATGTACGGCAAGAACCCCGAAGTGCTGGAGCGTGTATTCGGTCCGCTTAAATTTACGGAGGACGAAAAAACTGAATTGTCTTTTGCTAAAGAGAAACGCTACCAGGAAGAATACCTGCCGCACCTGACTTTACTGCCCGGATTAGCAGGGTTTTTAGAACAGGCTTATCAATTACATATCCCCATGGCTGTAGCCTCGGCAGCCATTCCGTTTAACATTGATTTTGTGCTCGATAATTTAAATATCAGGCATTATTTTAAGGCTATTGTAAGTGCCGATGATGTGCTGTTAAGCAAGCCGCATCCCGAAACCTTTTTAAAGGCAGCGCGGCTATTGCAGGTTGATCCGGTAAACTGCCTGGTGTTTGAGGATGTACCTAAAGGTGCCGAAGCCGCCTTAAATGCCAACATGCCGGCAGTAGTGTTGACCACTACGCATCAAAAAGATGAATTTGAGCATTTACCTCATATTTTGCACTTTAGTGATGACTTTACCGACCTCTACTTTAGTCAGTTGCTAAAGCAGTAATCATCATATTAAAATAAAAAAAGCGTTCAGTACTTTTAAGTTGCTGAACGCTTTTTTATTTAAGTAAAACTGCAAGTTGATTAATCTTCTTTCAAAATACGTTTTACTGCAGTTTTTCCATTTTGTTTAACTACCAGGTAGTACACGCCGTTAAGTCCCGAGGTAAATGTTTTATTAAAACTACCGGTTGCTGCTTTGTCACTCCACAAAGCTTTGCCTTCGGTATCAGTTAGTCGCACATCAGCCAAACCTTTAACAGGCAGGCTAAAGCTCATCATGGTTTTTCCGGCGCTAAATTGCGGGGTGATTGTCAGGTCGCCTAATTCTAAATCGGTTGTGCTTATACCTGCTATGGTTTTTACAATCGGGCCCATGGCATCACTTACATGGTAGCTCACATTGGTGCTAATACCGTCTTTATCAGTATGGGTATAATTAAAGTTTTGGGTATTGCGGCGGTTAAAGGCCATCAGGCGCCGGCCCGGTGCTTCGTCATTAAAAAGTTCAACATCACCTCTTCTTCTTAAAATCACCCTGTCGTTATCATCATCCGGGGTATCCATTCTAAATTCGAAAGAACGTGATAATGCCTGGTCTTCCGGGCTGCGTCTGCGAAAGGTTCTAACCCGAGGCGCTATGCGCGAAAAGGTGCGTACCGAATCAATGATGATTGAAGTGTCAGCACCGTTGCCGCGTCGTACCCTAAAGTTCATGGCTATACGTCCGTTGGGCGCATCTTTTCCCATTTTATTAATTTCGGCCATTGCCTCCTGCTTTTGGTCGAGGCTTAGGTCTTTCAGGCTTTTTCCGTTGTATGTAGTGTCTTTGTCGCGTATCAGTATCCTGACATCCTTATTTATTTTGCGGTCTTTTTGTGCAAACAGCAATTGGGGCAATGCCATGGCGGCTATAATCAGTGCCGAAAAAATGAATTCGAAGCCGGGTTTAAATAAAATTTTTTTCATGACTAAAGGATGTTTTAACTGAATATAACAAATCTAAAATAATTCATAATCAAATGCTTAGCGTTGATTGTTAAAAATTGTTAAAATGAATAAGCGCAGCCGTAATTAGCTTATTTTTGTTTTAGTAATGAAGAAAAAGAATATAGGATTAATTATTGGCCTGATGGGTTTTGCCTTGTTGGGAGTAATGGCCATGCAATACTATTTTCTGCGCCAGTCGTACGAACTACAATCCAAACTGTTTGACCGCGATGTGAGTGAGGCACTCAGTACCGTGGTATCAAAGCTTACCCGACAGGATGCCAACCAGTTTTTAAACAAAAAAGTAGGTGGTGAGTTAAAACTGGTGAGCCGCAAGCAGGCTGTTACCTCAGTAGTAGTTAATGCCTCTGAGGCAGAGGCCCGGGAGCGGATAAAACACTCACGCCGCATTGCCATGCTGCGCGATAGCCTGCAACGCATCTTAATGCGCAGTAAATTTGACGACGAACTGTTGGGCCAACCGCAAGATGGTATGGTGAACGTTCGCATCCGTGTAGAGGAATACATGGATGAGCAGGGAAATATTCATCAACGGCAAATCCCGTTAGAAATTACCAATATCCCGGCAGCCAGCAAACGCAGCAAAAAAATACATAAATACGATACCACTTATTTCTATTACGCCGACCCGCAATTTGGCCGGCAAATGGTGGCCGTGCCACGCTTAAATCCTATCTGGCAGCGCGAACACAACCGCCAGCTTAAAGAAAAACGCATCAGCGAAATCAGGCAATTACTGCGCAACGATTCTATTGCCCAGGTTAAAAGCAGCAATGTAACGGTAATGCAAAACCTGGTAGAGGAATACAAAAAGGTAGACCAGCCATTAAAAGACCGCATTAATCCTTTATGGATTGACTCGCTGCTGCGTTTAGAGTTTCGGAACAAAGGCATCAATCTACCTTTTAGTTATGAGGTAAGAACGGCCAGTAACGACTCGGTTATATTTTCGAAAGCTTACGGACTAGTTGGGGAGAAGCCCGTATTTAATGCGGATGACACTTATCAAACCCCCATTTTTGCTAAAGATGTGATTAACGACCCGGGTAAGATTATGCTGCTGTTCCCGGACAAAAACTCGCATATTTTAAATACCATGACCTTTCTGCTGGTAATCAGCGGTGGGTTATTGCTGATATTAATTTTCTGTTTTGGTTATACCATCTTTACTATCCTGCGCCAGAAAAAGATTTCGGAAATGAAAACCGATTTCATCAACAACATGACGCACGAGTTTAAAACGCCGGTATCAACTATTATGATTGCTAGCGAGGCACTTAAAGACCAGGAGATTGCCCAGGATAAAGCCCGTGTTGCCCGGCTGGCCGATATTATTTACGAAGAAAACGAACGTTTAGGCAGCCATATTGAGCGGGTACTGAACATTGCCCGTATTGAGAAAAACGACTTTAAGCTGGATAAAAAGCCGGTGGAGGTAAACGAGCTGATTGCCGATGTTTTAGACAGCATGCAGCTTAAACTGCAAAAAAGCAATGCCAAGGTAGACATGCACCTGGATGCCGAAGATTCGGTGATTGAAGCCGACGAACTACATTTTGCTAACGTGATTTATAACCTGGTTGATAATGCCATTAAGTACAGCCGCGAAGAGCCGCAATTAACCATTAGTACCCTAAACAAAGGTAATCAGTTAATTATCCGGGTGGCCGATAAAGGCATTGGCATGAGCCGCGACCAGCAAACCAAAATATTTGAACAGTTTTACCGGGTACCTACCGGCAATCTGCATGATGTTAAAGGCTTTGGTTTAGGCCTGAGTTATGTAAATACTATTGTGAAACGATTGGAGGGTATGATTAGCGTACGCTCAGAAAAAGAAAAAGGCTCAGAGTTTGAACTTAAATTTAATGTGACTGCATGAAGAGTATACTATTAGTAGAGGATGATACCAACCTTGGCGCTTTATTGCAGGACTATCTGCAGCTTAAGGGCAAGTTTCATGTAGTGCTTTGTAAAGATGGTGATGTCGGGCTTAAAGAGTTTACCAAAGGCAACTTTGATTTGCTGATACTGGACGTGATGATGCCCAAAAAAGATGGCTTTACTTTGGGTAAAGAAATTCGTAAAATTAACGAGCATGTGCCTATTATTTTTGCCACCGCAAAGGGCATGATTGAGGATAAAACGCAAGCCTTTAACCTGGGCGGCGATGATTATATTACCAAGCCTTTTCGTATCGAGGAACTGTTGCTGCGCATTAATGCCCTGCTGAAACGGGCCGCCAATGACGCGCCTAAAGAAGAAGCGGCGCCTACCTATTTCAAAATTGGTAAATACGATTTCGACTTTACCTCACAGGTCATCCATTCAGACGGTGGCCATCAGAAATTGTCAACCAAAGAAGCGGCCCTGCTTCGGCTGCTTTGTATACATAAAAATCAAGTACTTACCCGCGAAGAAGCCCTATTGAACATCTGGAACGACGATAATTACTTTAATGGCCGGAGTATGGATGTGTTTTTAAGTAAAATTCGCAAGTATTTGAAAGATGACCCGCATGTAGAAATCATTAACGTTCATGGTCGGGGGTATAAGTTGCTGGTTAACTAATTTGAAGTGGTGATTATTTGCGAAAGGTTTGATTAAATCCTAAAAACGGCTCCATTTCTCATCTTTTATTGTTTTTGGCCGGATTGTAACAAAGATTTGGCTAATTATTGCCTGTATTTTGTGCGTTGATTGAATAGGTTTGTAATATCTGATTACAAACTATTCGTGATATGAAAAAAACTTTACTTTTTTCGCTGTTAACAGCAAGTGTTAGTCTGGCAGCCAATGCGCAGGAAGTCGTTGACCAGGCCGCCACTCAAAAAATCCGGGAAGAAGGACTCAACCATTCCCAGGTCATGAAAACCGCTTTTTATTTAACCGATGTGGCTGGACCGCGTTTATCGGGTTCGCCGGGTTTAAAAAAGGCGCAAAACTGGGCGGTTAACGAGTTAAAAAGTTACGGTTTGGTAAATGCTAAATTGGAGCCCTGGGGCAAATTTGGTAAGGGCTGGCAAGTAAACAAAAACTACGCAGCTATCACCGTGCCTTATTACCATGCTATTATCGCTATCCCTAAAGCCTGGACCAGCAGCACTAAAGGCGCCATAAAAAGTGATGTGGTATTGGTTAAAGTTGATACCCTGACCGATTTGGGTAAATATAAAGGCCAGCTGACCGGTAAAATTGTGGTGATGGATGTGGCTACTCCTTTGGTGCGCAGCAAGAATCCAGACCTGTCTCGCTATACCGACGAAGAATTAGATAAAATGGCTAACGCTACGGCACAACCTGCTGGCGGTCGTGGTCGCCCTGATGCTGGTGACCCGCGTTTTGCAGCTATGATGGCTGCTCGCCGTAAAACCATGGCTATGCGTGGGGCATTAAAC
>CAXYKR010000128.1:0-11128 GCA_964277815.1 uncultured Mucilaginibacter sp.
TCCTTGGCTACCAGCGAGCGGGCCTCTTCCTGATACCAGTCTTTAGAGATGACGCGCTTGCCGCGGTCTATTTCGTCGTCAATCAGGCTCTCCACCATATAATTGCGTACCATCTCTTTAGCGTAGCGCGCCATGGCCAGTTTGAGGCGGTTGTACTTGATGTTATACTTCACATCCGCATCCGGGTGACTATCGGTAATCAGCACCGCGCCGCCGTGGCGGTAGTTCTGAATGCGCAGCAGCAGGCGCGATATGGTTTGTATCCACAGGTCGTCCATAAACGTTTCCCACTCGCTGAGCGGTTCGCCGGGGTAATTGGTCTTTAAAAAATCGTTGAGTTCTTCCTTCAATCCGGCGGCATTATCTTTCAATATTTTAGATACCGGGCCAATGGTAAATACATCCGTATAGCGCGATACCAGCACGTTTTGCTTCAGGGTGGCCAGCAGTTCGTAATCAAACAACACATTGAGCGTGCCCACGTTGCTGATGGATACCTGGAACAAGCCCGGCTGCTCGGAGCCCGAGTCCGACTCATAATTCAAAAAACTCTGGTAATGAATAGCTTGATCAATCATCCCCCAGATAAAAAGCTTGCCGGCCGCATTATAGTACACCGCCAACGAGGTGGTAGACGGATCGGCCGCGTTAGATAACTTGGTGAGCGTCCGGATATTATACTCCAGGGGCGCATCAAAAGGCACCACGCTCCAACGTTCGGCCACGATGCGTTTCGGGGGTTTAGGGTCGGGGTTATCCGGGTCGATGAGGGTAACGGTTACCTTAACCAGGTGGGCCTCCTCGGTTTGCATGCTGGTATAAAACAACACCTCAAACAACTCTTCTAAGACGGCCAGCGGCGGCACCGGCAAGGGCATCTTTACATGCTTGAGCTTATCGAGCACATGCAGGGCCAAATCCTGCTGGTTTGAATTTACCTTCGACATTCGGGGAATAATCTATAATTGAGCAGCTTTAATAAACTGGTTACCTATATGACAAAAATAAGGGCAAAGTGTTTAAGCCTAAAGCTGGAGTAGGGAGCAGCCCACCTAATTCCTCCCCGGAAGGGAGGACTTTGGTTTGAACCGGAATTTTCATCAGGATTGACAGATTGATTGTCGCTTGCTGTTGTGAGAATCTGAATTTACTGAATTGATGAATTTGCAGAATGGTACGTGGCCGTTAAAGTCCTCCCTTCTGGGGAGGATTTAGGTGGGGCTTTTCGCTACCGCGAGCCTCCTGGCTTGTGGTTGAGCCCCCCAGCCCCCTGAAGGGGGAGTTTCTGACTAGCGGGATGGCTTACCTTGGGGGCTACTATAGTTTGATACCTATCAGCAGGCCACAAGTTAGGAGGCTTGCGACAACAGGTATAGTTCCCTCCCATTTGGGGAGGGTTAGGGTGGAGTTTGCCTTTAGGGGGCTTTTACGGTAAATTATTTTTGCGCATACCCAACGTTTTGCTGCCGGATACAGAAGTAGAAATAACCTTACAAACCAAAACCATGTATCTCGCCTTAAGTTCAAACTTCAACTTTAAAAACCGCCGTTTACGGCAATTATTTTGCCGCCACCATTGGTCTGCATCTATTCTTGGCACCAACGAGTACCAAAAAACCTGTGCCTGCACCCGTTGCGGCAAAACTAAACAGGTAACTGTACCCAGCCCTTTTGACGGCGTTTTGCCTACCGATTATTATGGCAACACCTTTAAGCAATCCTGATGATGAATAGCATCCATGATTACCTGAGTTACAAGCGGCTGGATGGCCATGAATTGACTCAGCTGGGTTTGTGCAACCGCAAGCTGCAGGGCAAAAGGCGTAAGCCAAACGGTGCAGTAAAAACAATGCTAACACATTGAAAGGCTGATGGTGTGCCGTCGCGCTCGTTTGCCCGCGATTTGCAATTATGGCTTCCGGGTGGCTTAAACACGTTATACCGCGTAGTGTGTTTTGTACTTTAAAGAGGCAGCCGAACCGGACGGGAAATGTTTTTATTAAAATTTTTCTTTCTTACCCAACGTTTTTCCATCTTTCAACGATGTGCAGTTTTTCGGAACGTCCGGAACAGAAACCTTATTGAATGAATATTTTCAGAAAGCGTCTCAACAATCTGGTTAACGGATGCAAGGATAATGACCGCAAAGCGCAGGCCGAACTATACCGCCAGTACCATGCGGATATGCTGCGCGTTTGTTTAAATTACCTGCCGGATGACGCCCTGGCCCAGGAAGCTGTAAATGCCGGCTTTCTAAAAGTGTTTCAATCCATCCGTAACTTTGATGCCGATAAAGGTGAGCTTGGCGGCTGGATACGTAAAATCATGATTTATACCGCGATAGACCTTTTCAGGCAGGAACTGAAGTTTGAGCGGATAGACGACCAGCCCCAGGACAGCGATGATTTTTTTATTCCGCCCGAGGCTATAGAGCGTTTACAGTTTGCAGATTTACTGCTGCAAATCCGTAAATTGCCCTACGCCACGCAAACGGTCTTCAACCTGTCGGTCATCGATGGGTTTAGTCATAAAGAAATCAGCGAACAACTCAATATTAGTGAAGGCACCTCGAGGTGGCATTTAGCCGAAGCAAAAAGTAAATTACGAGTTTGGCTTACAGAACCCAAGCAAAACACTGCTAAGCCAAAAGAAAGGAGTTCAAAATGAAAAGCTCAGTAAAATACCTTAAACTTTGGCAAAAAAAACGGAGTGAGTTACCGGTTGATATAAACCCTGCAGCCGGCTGGGCACAGATGCACCAAATGCTGGATAAGCATTTACCGCCGCCGCCACCTGCTGCGGCAGCTACAGCAACCAGCGGACTGGTAAAGAGTGCTGCGCTAAAATTACTTACCGCGGCTATTTTGGTGCCGGGTGCCGCTGCCGTTATCTATTTGTCGGCCCGCCACCAGGTTCCTGCAAAATCACATAAACAAAAACGGCAAGACAGTACAACTCATATCTTATCAAAAACGCAAATGCAGCAGGCAGATACCGTTCAGGAGGCCAACCAACCTTTCCCGGCAGACAGCTTACCCCCTGCCGCAAAGCAAACTGCAACCCTTGATAGTGTACCTGCCGACAGCCGGGCAAATGCCGGTGGTACTACCCTGCAAGCTGCTGCCGGCGGCACCAGCGCCCTTGTAAGCGATAGCGTACCGGCAAACGGCGGGTTAAAGCCTGCTACTACCCGGCAGGGCGATGGTGTGCTGCATGCGGCTACCGGCCAAAACAACGCCAGTGTAACGTTGCCTGCACCATCAAACAAACAACCGGCATCTAAATCAGAACAAGCAGCGTTCATCAGGCATAACAATGCTAAAAACGATCTTGCTGAAAGCACGTTGGCAACAAGCACTGCAGCTAGGCGTCAGTTAAAGGCAACTGCCGGCAAAAGTCCACGCATGCTACAACCGGCATTGGTTGCACCCGGTAGTCTGGTCGTAAAACCCGAAGCATGGCAAGCCTTGCCGCTGGCCGGTTCACTCACGCTTAAGCCGCAATTGTTGCCGGTTAATGCCGCCTCGAACGCATTGATGCTTAAGCCGGAGCAAGCCAAAACCAAGCCGGCAAAAAGTAAAAAAGTAAAAGACAAGCCAATAAAAATACCTAAAAATACCATCAGCCTCCAGGCCGACTACGGACTGCTGGCCGGCGCATCACTGCCGGGTACTACGGGCATCACCAGCATTTGGCCCGGTGCTTTTGTACAGCTTAATGCCGGTAGCAAGTGGGCTATGGGTATGCAGTTACGCTTGTTTAATCCGCAAAAAGTAAGCGGCAATTACACTTTTAAAAACGAAAGCAAAACCGATACTACGCTGAGCAGCTTTACCGTTGCCGACTCGCGCAAGCTGTACAGCATACAGCTGCCGGTATACCTGGTGTACAAACCTACACAGCGTTTAGGCCTTAAAGCGGGCGCACTCATTAATTTGCCGGTTAAACAGGGTGCAGGCAACAGCGTTATCGGCCCAAGGGCCATCAGAGATACAGCCTATGCCATTAACACAGCCGCCACGCTGGGTAACACCAGCTACCAAACAGGACTTAATTTTAGCTTGGTAGCCGGCGGCTTTGTAAATTATAACCGGTTTATTTTTGGAGTAGATTACATACAACCATTAAGCACCCGCCGCATCAGCTCGGCACTGGGCAATTACACATTTAAAGGTAGCCAGCTGCAATTAAGTATTGGTTTTAAGCTAAACAAGTAAAGCCCCCAAGCTCCCTAAAGGGAGAGTTTCTGATTAGCACTATTCGCACACTCCCCCTTTAGGGGGCTGGGGTGCTTGGGCTTGGTCTAAGGATGACTTACACCACCTGCAGCGGATTAACACAAAGCACCGCCGTTTCGGGGTTGTGCAGCATTTTTTGGGTAAAGTTACCAAAGAAAAACTCGCGGATGTTTCGGCGGGTATTGGCCTCAATCACCACCAGGTCGGCTAAGGCCGTTTTGCAGATGTCAACCAGTGATGCCGCGGCGTTTTGAGTATATACCTGACTGGTAGTGACGGATGCTGCCTTTTTATGGAGCCTTGATTGGATACGGGCCGACAAGCTGCTGAGGCTGCTTTGCAGGTTGGCATCGGCATTATCAATCAGGCTTACTACCGATACATCGGCATGGTTTTTTTCGATGATTTGTTTAGCCAGCGGAAGCGTAGCCATCGGTGCGGCCGTGCTTTGTACCGGGTAAACCACGTGCTGAAAGTTTTGGTTGCTTTTACCGGCAGGCACTGCAAGCACATGGCAAGGCGTATCCTGTAGCAGCTGGTAGCCCAGGCTGTCGAATATATAAGAGGCATGGTCAATATGCGCAGGCATGCCCAGTATTACCAGATCGGCCGGGTGCTGTTGCGCCCATTCTTTGATGAGCAGGTCGCGGTTACCCGCCGGGGTGTACAAGCGGCAGTTTACCTGGTGCTCGCTACGGATAGAGCGGGTTATGTTTTCGAGCAAGGCTTTGTCTTTATTAATCACTTCGGCAGCCATGGTGTGCACGGCCGTAAGGTTACCCATTTGCGGGTAATGAAACAGCAAATCGCTTACGTACAACACATGCAGTGTAGCCTGGTGCCTGCGGGCCATGTGTACCGCGGTATCCAGTGCGTTAAGCGATGTATCGGATAGGTCAACAGGTATTAATACATCTTTGAGGATAGTTTTCATAATCTGTTATGTTTAAGGGTAAAACCATAGGGCTGCTTAGAAATAGCCCGGTGAGTAACCCACAATATACAAAATTTTAACCGGAATACCAAATCAACTGCCGTTTGGGTGCCGGCCATGCTTCAAAATGTGCTAACAAAAAATGCACGATGTGATGCGCTTTGGCTTTTGTCAGCAGCGCACTTCAAAAGTAAAGACTGACTATATTTTTTATGATTATCGGCCAGGCTCCCTGCCCTCTAAAGGGGGAGCTTTTGATTGGCGGGTGGCTTAACCGGAGATTAAACGCGGGACACCTATCGGCGGGCCACAAGCCAGGAGGCTTGCGGCAGTGGTGATTAGTCAGACCCGGAATTAAATCAAAATTTTAAGAATTTACAGGATTGAAGGTCGCTTTAATTGTGAGAATCTGAATTTACTGAATTGATGAATTTGCTGAATGGAGAGTTTGCAAGATTATCTGAATCAGAATTTAGAGAATTTGAGGATTTACAGAATTAAATATCAACTTGCAAGATTAAAGTCCTCCCGCTCCGGGGAGGATTTAGGTGGGGCTTTTCGCTACCGCAAGCCTCCTTGGCTTGTGGTTTGCCAGGCGGTTACAACGTCGGCTATACCTGTCAGCGGGCCACAAGCCAGGAGGCTTGCGGCAGCGGGTGGTAAATTCCGGTTCAGACCATCTCACTGCCACAAGCCAAGAGCAATACGAGCGCTTAGCACGGAAAATAACGTCTGTTAGCTTGCCGAATTTAGCGGCTTGTACAGCAGGCAACCTATTTTTGACGGATGGTCTTGCACTAAGTATTCGGGATTGGTTTTACGGAGCAGGTTAACAATCAGGAAATCGCCGCCGGCAGCCAGGGTGAAGAACATACCGAGACTAAACAACAGAATATTACCGGTAAAATAAGAAACCACGATGGGCAATATGCCTAAAACCAGTGCAGGCATCAGCACGCCAATGAGGTATACGTTTACTTTAAGGGGCTCGCTGCAGTGGCAATAAGGTGTAAAAGACTTCCACAAGATGCCGAACTTGATAGAACGGAAACGACTTTTGGCAAACATTGACCACGTAATGCCATGAATGAGTTCGTGCACTACTATCCCCAGCACTACGGTTAAAAGTATCATATAGCCCAACGTAGCACTGCTTGTACCCGCAGGCAGCGCAGCCTGGTAAGCCGCTTTGTTGAACCGCGCCGGCCACCTGATGATAAACGGCAGACTTAACACCAAGGCCAAAGGTAAAAAATAGAGTAAAGACAGCAGCTGTGCACGGGCCGCCGAAATGGTAAGGTCTTCTACTATCGTATGTTTTGTGACATCCTGAGGTTGCGTGGTGTGATGAGATTGCATGGCAGTATTTTTAGCCTATCAACCCAGACGCGCACGGGTACACCCTTTTGTTGATTAATGGCCATACAAGATAAATATTTGAACTTTAAAACAGGCGTTTTAGCCGCGCAGAATTTAAACAATTTATGACTGCCACAAGCCAGGAGGCTTGCGCTGTCAACAGGCAATATTTTTATTACCAAATGTTGCTTCACAAATTTTCATACATTTAAACTGGGTTAACCAATATAACCCGCTCGGCAACTGCTACCTGTAATCATGAGCATATTCATCAAGTATGAAAATTCAGACGGACAAGAAATTTCACGTCAACAAACTTTTCAAACAGACTACTACACCAAAGTCTTCTACACCGACGGTCAGCGTACATTAGTAGAATATTACGACGAACAAAATCTTGACGGCTGCGCGTGTTATTTGGCCGCTGATGAAGATTTGCCGTCGAAACTTAACGAGTTGAGTAAGAAATATGACATTATCGAAATTAACAGAGAGCACCGGTTTTATGCCCGTTATGTAGAATACATCTGGGAGAAATATGTAGGCATGGTAAAAACAGGTGAAGGTAAACAAGTGCTCGACAAACACTACAGAGAAATAGCTTTTCAAGCATTAGATTTGCCAACAGGAGAAACTACAGCCTTAACCAAAACCTACTACATTAGCGAGGAGGTACTTAAAAACCACAGTAACGATGACGAACTGCCGCGATTTGGAACTATTAAGTTTATATACTATAAAGCCGGAACCAAATATCCATACTTACGGGTTCTAATTAAACTTCCGGGTTATGAGCATAAAGGCTATTCCATATCAGAAGAACAAAACATCTTTTCAGACCCCTATTTAAAAGGTGTGTTTTCGTGGGAAAATAACCCTTACTACCACGAAGCTTTCCCGTTGTTGCCGAATTGCAGGATTGTTTGATGAAGGAATGGCTTTAAAAAATTATAAGAAGCTTTCCCGCTACCGCAAGCCTCCTGGCTTGTGGCCCGCTGACAGGTATCAAACTATTGTATCACCCAAAGCAAAGCCGCCCAGCTCAGCGAAAAGCCCCACCTAAATTCTTTCCGGAAAGGAAGATTTCAAATACAAGTCGCCATTCATTCAGCAAATTCTATAATTCTGTAAATTCAGATTTATACAACTTACCGCTGGGTCACAACGCCGGATAACCTATCAGCGGGCCACAAGCCAGGAGGCTTGCGGCAGCAATGTCTTTGTTCCCTCCCCCCGGGGAGGGTTAGGAAGGGGTTAAAGTATTTGTTTAGCACTGACTTTATAAACACCTGGCGCTAAAGTAAATTTCTCCCTTGGGTTAATCAATTCCAGAACTGGACCATCTGACCGGCACTGCTTGCCACCCTTAAATACTAATGGATTGCCGGGTAATCTCAACACCGCTATTGTACCTTTTGGCACCACCAAATCCATTTTAAAACCGTTAGCCGTATTCTCGAAACCGGCACTGATTTTTCCGCGGATAGTAGGCACGGCTAACTTGCCGGAGGTTAGTCCTGCCGGGCATGGCTCTACCGAAAATGTTTCGTAACCTGCCTGGATAGGCCGGATGCCGAACAACTGCTGCGCGATAACGATTTGGGCGCCGCCGCTCCAGGCATGGTTGGTGGTGCCGCCGCCGTAGCCTTTGTTGCCAATGCCCCAGCCCTCAAACAGGGTAGTATAGTTGGGGTCGTTTACCATATCGGCAAAACGGGTTTGGGTGCGCTGCATGGCATACTCGCCCTGGCCCATAGTAAAGAGGGCCTCCATCACATACTTTTCCATATACGGACTGGCAAACCACTGCGTTTTGAGTGTGGCCAGAATGCCAGCATATTTAGACGAATCGGCAATGCCCAAAATAACGGCCAGCGCCTGCACCCGGTCGTCGGTTTTACCCTGGTACGATGGGTGGCGGTAAGCGGTCCCTGTCCAGCACTTGTTGTAGCCTGCTTTCACCTGCTCCATTATTTGGCGGTAAGCGGCTTCGTCTTGCTTGTAGCCCAGCAATGCAGCCATGCGGGCAGCCCCGTCGAGCGCCAGGTAATGCCAGCCCGCCATAATCAGGCGGATGTCCCGGTTGTCGCCCCAGTCGCCCCAAAGCCAGTCGCCTTTGCGCAGCTCGGTGAGTCCGGTGTCGTCGGTTTTCCAAAGGGCCAGGTAATCTTTCACGGCCGGGTAAACGTCCTGCATCATCTGGCGGTCGCCGGTATTGAGGTAATAGTTCCAGAACCCGTAACGGCCGATGCTGGTGAGCATCTGGTCGGGCAGTTCCTGGTCAAATACGCCCGGTACCGGCGCATGCAACACACCCGAGGGGCGCCTCCACCCTATCAGTTCGCGGATGGCCTTGCGCATCAACGTATGGCTGGACGTAGAGTATGTGTAAAAACTTTCGCCCATCAGCAACACGGCATCGCCCCACCATTGGGCCCGCTCGCGGTCGGGGCAGTCAAAATAATTATCGCGCATGTTAACGTACAGCGTGCGCTCGGCCTTTTGCCAAAAGCGGTTATAGAAATCGCTGCTGCAGGTAAAACTACCATCGGGCTGGGTGTTAAAGCCGGTTTCGCGGTACTTGAGTTTCAGCAATTCAACTTCGGGCGGCAAGGTCAGGATGAGGCGCTCGCCGTTCATCCACCCGTACGATTCGTATTCGTGGCGACCCGGCGCGGTTACATATTCGGCGCGGATGTTATTGGTGCCTCCCGCAAAACTATGGTCGGTATTGATGCGGATGAGGTGCCCGCCGCGGCTATCCTGCACTACCAAAGTCGGCGTTAGTTGCATGTTGTAGGGCAAACGGGCGGTAATGGTATCTACACCTGCGCCTTTAGTACGTTTAAACTGCACTTCTTTCACCCCAAAATCCTTCCATTGCGGAATGGGGCGCTCCACGAGTTGGTTCCAGGGCGCATCGCCGGCGTGGCCAACTTCGGCAGCGGGCTCAAAACCGGTAAGCTTGCCGATGGCCTGGGTTTGCCAGCCCGGCATATCATTTTGCGCATCAAATTTGATGTTAGATTCGGGCAAACGCTCGTTAGGTTTGGGATTGCCGGCCGTGCCATAGCCGGGGTGTATGCGGCAAAGCCACCGGCGGTTGCTTTGTAAATTTATACCCTTGCCCTCCAAACTAAACAGCAAACCGGATTGGCCGCTGCTCACGTGCGAAAACCCATCCTTGCCGAAATACCATTGCAGCAGGGCAATCTGGTTAAGGCCGGGCTTCAGGTACGGCGCCAGGTCAATTCGGTCGTAATAGGTATCGCGCGGCGTGGGGCCACGCTTGAGGCCGCCTTCAAACACGGCCAGCCGGCCGTTTATCCAAAGCCAGTACTTGGTATCGGCCGCAATGGTGGCATAGGCGTGCGCCGGTTTGGTGCTAATGTTGATATCGCGCCTGAAAGCCGTCCAGCAGTTGGGCTGATTGGCTTTACCGCCCGGAACCGCTATCCAACTGGCGGCCGGGTTAATGTTGGTTGCGCCCCATACGGCCTGTATGCCGGTTAGGCACAGCAGCAGGCCAACTAAAAGCAAATGCCTCTTAGCGTAATTCATCATCAGGAATATAATTATAAATTTGGCTTAACCACATTTTGGCGGAAGCTGTCGTTCTGTTTAACCTCCCCTGCCGAGGACGTACATTTCGACTGCCCCA
Organism: uncultured Mucilaginibacter sp.; assembly: GCA_964277815.1. Classification (GTDB taxonomy): domain Bacteria; phylum Bacteroidota; class Bacteroidia; order Sphingobacteriales; family Sphingobacteriaceae; genus Mucilaginibacter. Next base: position 10,193 of record CAXYKR010000128.1, read on the forward strand.
CTGCCTCAAATGCCTTTTAAACAGCATCAACTGCTAATGAGCATTCCAAAATGTATGTTTTAAATTGGATGGCAAGTTATTATTTATTGCATCAATATTTAAACAACCGCCCGGCATCCCGTGACAGCACCGGATGGTTACCGGGGAGGAATGGCGAGATTTTAGGATGGTTTCGGGCAACTCATCCTCAAACCAAATGTCTCCTGTTACCGCTTAAATTGGCGATTTCAATCGTATTGGTTGTAAGCATTAATGCGGTGTGAGCATAGCCAGATGATGATTGGATAGTTTTTGAGCAACAGAAAATCTGTTAAAATGCAATAATGATTGGTTAAATTTAAGTCAACCCAACAGTGGGTGATAGTCATAGATTTGACATCAACAAAAACCAAATTATTTTAACCCTACCGGCCTGCCAGTGGCGGCTGTTTTGTTACCGGATTTGTAGTGTGTGCCTGATGTTGTATCTACGGCGCAACTATTTGCTGCCCGGCGCAATGCCGTACTGTCTGCTTATCGGAAACATCCGCATGGCTGCCGGTTAAGTGTTTATTATCTTTGTTAAAACACCTTATGACCAAAGCAACAACCGTTTTCGCATTTTTAGTATCGCTGAGTTTTTCTGCAATCGTGCAGGCACAAAACCTTACCTGGACCAGCAGCACCGAGGGCAAATACTGGCAGCAAAAACAAGTAAGCTGGCAAAAGCCCGGCAAACAGCCGGAAGCCGATGTAGTGATAGATGCTGCACAAAGCGGCCTGACCTTTAAGGCCTGGGGCACCTGCTTTAACGAACTGGGCTACAAAGCACTAAACATGCTACCTGAAGCCCAGCGCACCGACATTCTGAAAAAGTTGTTTGCTGCCGATGGCGACCTGCGCTTTACCCAGGGCCGCATACCTATGAATGCCAACGATTACGCCTTAAACTGGTAC
>CAXYKR010000129.1:0-4386 GCA_964277815.1 uncultured Mucilaginibacter sp.
AATCCGCTGCTGTCTGCCCGGCAGCGCAAGCAGTTCAATTTTAATTTTGACCAGCGCATCCAAATGAACCTGACCGGTACCATTGGTGATAAGCTGAAAATTGCGACCAACTACAATACCGATGCGCAGTTCCAATTCGAAAACCAGGTAAAGCTGGACTATACCGGTCACCCTGATGAAATTATCCAAAAGATAGAAGCGGGTACCGTAAGCATGCCGTTAAATACATCACTTATCCGAGGTAGCCAGGCTTTGTTTGGTCTAAAAACCAAGCTTAAGTTTGGCAAACTGGATGTAACCAGTATTTTTTCGCAACAGCGCTCGCAGGCTCGTACCATTACCATCACCAATGGTTCGCAACAGGGCGAGTTCAGGTTAATGCCTACGGATTACGAAGCTAACCGCCATTACTTTTTGTCGCAGTACTTTCGCGATAACTACAACAAGGCGCTGGCTAACATTCCTATTATCAGCTCCAATATTACCATTACCCGTATTGAGGTTTGGACCACCAACCGTACCAATGCCACCACCGATTCGCGCGATATTATTGCCCTTTTGGACTTAGGCGAGAATCGTCCTTACAACACCGCGCAGGTACAGGGCGGTAGCGGCTTTTCGGGCTTACCGGCTGGTTTTCAGGGACCGGGCTTTACGCAGCAATCCAACAGTTTATTAAACCGGTTATTTAGTTTACCTAACAATGGCCGTTTAACCAACGGAAACGAGGTAGCTAACTTCTTTCAGGCTTCCGGAGCAACCGATAACTATGCCAAATTGCCTTACGCGCGTAAACTCACCGCCCGCGAGTTTACCTTGCATCCGCAGTTAGGTTATATCTCGTTAAACTATCCTCTTAATAATGACGAAGTACTGGCGGTTGCCTACCGTTATACTTACAATGGGGTAGAATACCAGGTAGGTGAGTTTTCAAACGATTTACCGGTAGATGCTGCCAACCCGAAAGCACTTTATGTAAAGCTGTTGAAAAACGAAATCCTGAAAACCAACTTACCAACCTGGGATTTGATGATGAAAAACATCTACAGCCTGGGTGCCTACCAGGTAAGCCCGGTAAATTTCAGGATGACGATTGCCCGTTTAGACGATCAGTCGGGTATCGAAAAGCCCTCACTAACAGAAGGCGATACCACGGTAAAAGGCAAACTTTGGCTGCAACTGGTTGGATTGGATAACCTGACCCAGCAAAACGACCGCCGCCCCGACGGTTATTTCGATTTTTTAGAGGGCATCACCATCGATTCGCAAAACGGGCGGATTATGTTCCCGGTGGTGGAGCCCTTTGGTAGCGACCTGGCTAGGAGATTAACCAATAGTCCTGGTATACAAAACCGTTACGTTTATCAGCCGCTTTATGATTCGGTGCGTACCATCGCCCAGCAGTATTTTCCGCAATTAAACCGTTATGTAATTAAGGGGACTTATGCTTCGCAGTCCGGCTCCGAGTTTCAACTGAATGCAGTTAATATTCCGCAAGGGTCGGTGGTGGTTAATGCCGGCTCTTTACGATTACAGGAAGGCAGTGATTATACGGTAGATTACAGTATTGGCCGTATACGGGTGCTAAACCAGTCTTTGCTGCAATCGGGCCAGCCACTTACCGTAAATATTGAGAATAATGAGTTGTTCGGTGTTCAGCAAAAAACCTTGTATGGTTCGCGCTTTGATTACCGCGCTAATTCAAAATTACTTTTAGGTGGTACCGTAATGCACCTGACCGAGCAGCCGCTTACTCAAAAGCAGATTGTTGGCGAGGAGTCGGTATCCAATACTATCTTGGGCCTGGATGCAAATTATAGTTCTGAGTCGCGCTGGTTAACCCGGTTGGTCGACCGCTTGCCATTAATCAATACCAAAGCGCCATCGTTTATCAGCTTTTCGGGCGAGGTTGCCCGCTTGTTACCGGGCAGCCCGTCAGCCATTAATTTTGCCGGTTCTAAAAACGGAACTTCTTACTTAGATGATTTTGAAAGCAGCCAGTCTATCATTGATTTAAAAGGCGCTTTAAACTGGCAGATATCAGGTACGCCGCAACTATTTGCCGAATCGAAACTATTTAACGATTTGAGCTACGGCTATAACCGTGCCCGTTTGGCATTTTACAACATCGACCCGCTGTTTTATAATTCAAGTTCTACTTTCAGCCTGTCCCGCACCGATTTATCCAATCATTACGTAAGGCAGGTGCTCGAGACCGAAGTGTTTCCTTACAAACAATCGGTAACCGGTCAGCCGTTAATTCTGTCTACACTCGATTTATCTTTCTATCCTAATACCCGCGGGCAATACAATTATACCACAACCGGTGTTAATCCTGACGGTACGCTGCAAAACCCACGCTCGCGCTGGGGTGGTATGTTCCGCAAGTTGGAGACCAATGATTTTGAGTCGCTCAATGTGCAGTACATGGAATTTTGGGTGATGGACCCATTTATTTACAAACCCAATTCGCAGGGGGGGGATTTGTACTTAAACTTAGGCAGCGTATCGGAAGATATTTTAAAAGACGGCCGTAAATCGGTAGAAAACGGTTTGCCGCCTGATGGCAGCAATACCCAAACCGACGAAACCGTGTGGGGGAGGGTGCCGCGTTTACAGCCGGTTATTAATGCTTTTGATAACAACCCGGATGCCCGCCGTTTGCAGGACGTTGGCTTGGATGGCTTGAGCGACACAGGTGAGCAAACCAAGTTTTCGGGCTTTGTACAGCAAATGCGCTCGCAGCTAAGCACGCAGGCCGCCAATGCACTGGCAGCTGACCCATCATCTGATAACTACCAATACTACCAAGGCCCGCAGCTCGACCAAAACCGTGCGGGAATATTACAGCGTTACAGCCGTTACAATGGCACCGAGGGCAACTCTAAAACTGCGGAGCAATCGCAAGCAGAACTGGGCATACCTACCTCGGCCTCTACTTCGTTACCGGATGGCGAGGATTTGAACCGCGACAATAGCATGAGCCAGGCCGACGAGTACTTTCAGTACAAGGTATCTATTCGTCCGCAGGATATGGTGGTAGGGCAAAACTTCATCAATGATAAAGTAACCTCGCAGGTAAAGCTGGCCGATGGTACTACGCAAAGCGTAAGCTGGTACCAGTTCAGGGTACCTATCGCGGCTTATCAAAGTCGCGAGGGTAACATCCAGGATTTTAAAGCCATCCGTTACATGCGGATGTTTATGACCAATTTTGCCGATACCGCCATATTGCGTATGGGTACACTGCAACTGGTAAGAGGGGAGTGGCGGGCTTACAACGTAGAGAAAACCAATACTAAAGTTATCGCCGACCCTGCATTAGTAAATCCGCCGGTTGATAATTCCACCTTAAACGTACAGGCCGTTAACCTGGAGGCTAACGGCACCCGTACACCTATCCCTTACGTACTGCCACCGGGTATCGACCGTCAGCGTGATTATAATAACCTGCGCACCGATACCCGCTTAAACGAGCAGTCCTTATCCTTAAACGTAACCAACCTGCGCAGCGGTTACTCCAGAGCGGCTTATCGCACGTTTTATAATGATTTGCGGGCATACAAACGCTTGCAGATGTTTATTCATGCCGAAGGTGACCAGTTAAATGATAACGACCTGAATGCGTTTATCCGCTTAGGGGTAGATTATCAGGATAACTATTATGAGTATGAGATTCCGCTAAAAATTACCCGCCCCGGTACCACCGACCCAAGTGCTATTTGGCCAACCGCCAACCAGATGGATATTGAACTGGCTGCCCTTACCCGTGCTAAGCTGGCCCGTGATAATGCCATGGCTACCGGTAAGGCATCATTAAACATTCCGTTCACAATTACAGATGGTGTTAACAAAATCACCATCAAAGGTCAGCCCGATTTAAGCCGGTTACGTGCCATTATGCTGGGTATGCGTAACCCTTACAAACCTACAGGCAGCTTTGATAAAACGGGCATTGTGTGGTTTAACGAGTTACGGCTTACCGACTTTGACCAGCGTGGCGGCTGGGCGGCTACTGCCCGTTTAAATGCCCGCCTGGCCGACTTTGCAGACGTTACCCTAGCCGGTAGCAAAACCACCATTGGCTTTGGGTCGATAGAGCAGCGGGTAAGCGAGCGCAGTCGTGCCGACAATCAAACTTTTGATGTAGCTGGTAACGTGGAGTTAGGTAAGTTTTTCCCAGCTAAAAGCGGGGTACGCATCCCGATGTACGTCAACCTGTCGCAGCAGGTAGCCATGCCGCAATACAACCCGGCCCAGCCCGACGTGGAACTGAAAGATGCTTTAGCTAATGCGCCAACCCAGGAAAAACGGGACGAAATTAAACGCATAGCTCAGGATTACACCATGCGTAAAAGCATTAACTTTACCAATGTGCACAAGGCC
>CAXYKR010000130.1:0-6104 GCA_964277815.1 uncultured Mucilaginibacter sp.
TTCGGCCGCAGTTATTGACGAATCTAAAGTACCTGTTGACGAAGCCGTAGAAACAACCATTCTTTCGCAGCTGCTGTTGACATCAGACATTAAAGGCTACGTAGAGCAGCCTAATTACTATTTCACTAATACATCTGCCACAACCACTGCCGATTTGGATAACCTGATGCTTACGCAAGGCTATCGCCGGTTTGAGTGGAGCCAGATAATAAACAACCAGTTTCCGCCGATAGAATATCCGGCAGAAAAAAGCCTGCAGATATCAGGCACCATAAAAACATCGGGCGGCAAGCCTGTACCTAATAGTAAAGTCACCTTGTTTACCACCAGCGGAGGGGCTTTTATTTTAGATACCGTAGCTGACGCCCAGGGACATTTTGCCTTTAGAAATCTAATTTTTAAAGACAGCATACGTTTCGTTTTACAGGCACGTAACGCCAAAGGTGGTAAAAACGTAGATATCGTACTGGATAAATCGCCAGAACAGGCTATAGTTAAAGCCCGCAATGTACCTGCGGCTCAAAGCTCCGTAACGGCTAACTTAATATCGTATCTTAAAGCAAGTAAAAAACGGTTTGAAGAAGAAACTAAATACGGTTTAGGTAATCATACTATTGTACTTAAAGAAGTGGTAGTTACCGAAAAGCGAAAGCCGGCAATTACTAACTCCTCTAACCTGAACGGCCCGGGCAATGCCGACCAGATAATTACCAGTGATGTGCTCGATAAATTAGGATGTGCAACCATTGACCAGTGTTTGCAAGGACGGCTGTTAGGCGTAATTTTTCAGGGCGGCATACCGTATTCAACCCGCAGCATGGGCAGGCCAATGCAAATTATTATTGACGGTGTTTATGTTGAAGGAGATTACCTGGCTACTATCCCGCCGATGAACATCAGCAGTATTGAAGTATTACGTACCATTGGTAACACTGCTATATACGGCAGCCGGGGCGCCAATGGTGTTTTAGTAATTAATACCAAGCGCGGCGGAGAAATTAACTACAATGCCGCCCAGCTATATTCGCCGGGTGTAATGACCTATACACCTAAAGGTTATTATTCGTCAAGGCAGTTTTATGCCCCAAAATACGATGACCCGAAAACCAATGTGGTGGTTGCCGATTTACGCAGTACCATACATTGGATGCCTAATATTTTAACTAACGACAAAGGCAATGCTTCGTTCGAGTATTTTAACGCGGGCAGCAAAGGCACTTACCGTGTTGTGATTGAAGGTATAGACAGCGAAGGGCACCTTGGCCGCCAGGTGTACCGTTATCAGGTTCAATAAAGCCGGTTTTTTATTTATCGAAGGCGCTTACTGCGCTTTCGATAAATAAAATTTTTCCCAAAAATCTTCTGATTTGGTTAAGGCACTGCGGTCAAAGTCGCCGCCGGAATTGCCTCCACGCATACCGCCACGGCCCATACCGCCACGACCGCCGCCGGCCATTCCCATACCGCCACCCATGCTTCCGCGGCCCATACCACCACCCATGCGGCCACCGCCGCCGCCCATGCCACCCATGCCACCAAAATCACGCCCGGCACCATTACCACCAGACGGCCTGCTGATGCCGTTTACCTTAACGTTAAAGGCCCATTCGTTTTTGGCGACGTCTTCAGCATCAAAAAATTTTAGGGGGATAGCCGCTTCATAAATCAGGTTGCCTTCATCATCAAAATTTAGAGCTGCTTTAAAGCCATAGGAGTTTGTAGTGGTGATGATATCGTAATCAATATCTTTAAAGCCTGTTACTTTCATACTGCGCAATTGCGTGAGGCGGGCTTTTCGCATTTCATCGCGGTTTATTCGTTCGTGTTCCTCGGGCGAGGTAATGCTTTCGTCCGGCTTGGGCAATACCGGCATCTGACCATTATTTTACTCGGCTACCGGGAAGGTTAAGCTGTACGCGTCTTTTTTCTTACCCTTAGGGTTTACGCTCCAGGTTAATCCGGCGCGCATGATACGCTCCTGCTCTGTACGGTCGTTAAAACGAATAGCCAGGTAAAGATTTTGATTATCGTTTGCCAGGGTATAATTCAGCTTTTTGTCGGGATTGTAGTAGCGTAGCGAGTCGCCCCAATCGTTGATGTTACCGTCAATAATAATTTTACCGGGCGCGGGTGCCAGTTTACTATCATGTTGCTCGGATTGGGCAAAAGCGCCTGCGGCAACACTTAATAAAAGCCCAGCCGAGAGTGAAAGTTTGCGTTGCATTGTAAAGAAAAGAATGTTTTATAAGAGTTGCGTTTACCAGTATAAATCCGGCTTAACTTTATGCACAAACTGCATTTTAACACTTTTATTATACTTTTTTAAGTAACTTTGTACTTACTATTATGCCAACTGAAGTACAGGAAGAAACGCTAACGCTTGAAGAAATATTAGCGAGTTTAAAAGAGATGCATCGCCTGATTTTGTGGAACGACGATGTGAACACCTTTGAGCATGTCATCCACTGCATGATGAAATACCTGGACTACTCCGAAACACAAGCCGAAAAAATTGCCTGGAAAGTGCACAATGAAGGTAAATGCGCCGTTTTAGAAGGCTCTTTCACCGAAATGGAAGTATACCGCAAGATATTACAGCAAGAAGGCCTCACGGTCTCTGTAGATTAAAAACAGGTTTCTATCCTGATTTAAGGTTGTGATGCAACCATTAAATATTTTCTTTTGCAAGCCAACAATAATGAAATTACCCGTTTTGTTGTTTGTTGAGTGTGTATCTTAATTGCTTAAATTGCCCTGTAAAAGTTTAATGAATGGGCATTTTTAAATCCTTGTTTTCCTGGTTAGGCACCAAAAGTACAGTATCACAAAATAGTGCAGACAGAATCGTTGCAAAACCATCATTTACTAATTCACTGTTTTCTACCGCAGAAGATATTTGTCAACGCTTTGCAGATGCTGGTTTAGAAAAGTATTTTGAAGCCATCAAACCTCATCTCAGGCCAGGAATTCAGCTGATTACCGAACCGTTTGAAGAAGACGATTTTGAGCCCGGTCAAACCAAGATAGGCGGTCATCCCGATCTCAAAAAATATATGAGCTGGCCCGTTAGCCCCAAAGGTGTACCGATGTCATTTATCGGACAAATCAATTGCGCAGAGGCAACCTTATATGACCAGGCAGGTTTACTACCACAAAACGGTTTACTTTTATTTTTTTATGATGCCGACCAGTCTGTTTGGGGATTTGGCCCTGAAGATAAGGGCTATTTTAAAGTACTATACATCGCTGATTGTATGGACATTCAGAAGGCTGAATTCCCGGAAAGCTTAGTTATTGACTCACAATTTGAAGCAAACTGCGTAAACTTTGTTTCGTATCTAAGTTTGCCCAACTGGGAAAGCGATGCGTACAGGATCGATTTTTCGGACAGGGATTTTGATAAATATTTGGAGTTAATTACCGAATCGGAAAATCAAATGCTTGGCCATGCCGAGTGTATTCAAGGCCCGATGGAATTAGAATGCCAATTAGTTTCTAACGGATTATATTGCGGTGATGCAAGCGGCTACAGTAATCCAAAAGCCAAGTCACTTGAACCAGGCTCGAAAGACTGGATTTTATTATTACAAGTTGACTCAGAGGATGAGAAAACCGGCATGATGTGGGGTGATTGTGGCCGTTTGTATTTTTGGATCAAAGAACAAGATTTGAAGAATAAGCACTTTGACGATGTCTGGTGTATTCTTCAATGCTCTTGATCAAATCTAAATATACTTGCGTAAACTAATTGAATCGGTTTAACACTCCGGCAAGCTAATCGGAATATTGATAGCCAATCCCCCGTCTGAGGTTTCTTTATATTTCGAATTCATATCCAGTGCGGTTTGCCACATGGTTTTTACTACAGCATCCAGGCTCACCTTGGCATTATCAGGGTTGGTTTGCAGTGCCAATTGCGATGCAGTGATGGCTTTAATGGCCCCCATGGTATTACGCTCAATACAAGGCACTTGTACTAAGCCGCCTATCGGGTCGCAGGTCAGGCCCAGGTGATGTTCCATGGCAATTTCGGCAGCCATGAGTACCTGCCGTTGCGAGCCGCCCAAACATTCGGTAAGTGCCGCAGCCGCCATTGCTGACGATACGCCGATTTCGGCCTGGCAACCGCCCATCGCAGCCGAAATGGTAGCCCCCTTTTTAAATATACTACCAATTTCCGAAGCGGTCAGTAAAAACTGTAGAATCCGCTCCTCGGAATACCCATCGCAAAAAACAATATAATACATCAGTACTGCTGGTATAACCCCTGCGGCACCGTTAGTAGGCGCCGTAACTACCCGGCCGAACGAGGCATTCTCTTCGTTCACGGCCAAGGCAAAGCAGCTTACCCAATCCAATATATTCTGGAAACCGTTACCTGTTTGCCTGATAGCCTCTAACCACTCATCAAAATTCGTATAGCTGCGGTCGCCAATCAGCTTTTTATTGAGCCCTGCAGCACGGCGGGCTACATTTAAGCCGCCGGGCAAACAGCCTTTGGTATGGCAGCCCCGGTAAATACACTCTTTAATGATTGTAAATATCTGTAGCAGCCCCTCTTTAGTGTTAGATTCAGGGCGCCAGGCCTGCTCGTTTTCCATCACCACTTCTGATATTTTCAAGCCTGTTTTACGACACCAGTGCAGCAATTCGTCCGCCGTATCAATCGGGAATGGTAAATCAACCTCGGTTAATGCATTGCTGTTGCCACCCTCTTTTACCACGAAACCACCACCTATAGAGTAGTAAGTTTCAGATATCGCTTTCCCCGTGCTTAAAAACGCCTGAAAGGTTACGGCATTGGGATGGTAAGGCAGACTTTGGTCGAAAAGAAAAAGCAAGTCATCCTCTGCAAAAAAGCTAACTTCGTGATTGCCACCTAATTTTAATTGGTGCAGACGGTGTATGTCGGCAATGGTAGTATCTAACTGGTCTACCGCAAAGGTAACGGGGTCATGGCCGCATAAACCCAGTAAGATGGCAATATCGGTACCGTGCCCCTTGCCGGTTTTGGCCAGCGAGCCGTAAAGTAATATTTTAACCTGCACAACGCTGCCCAGCACATCTTGCTGTTGTAACGCTTGTACAAATTGTTGTGCTGCCCGCCACGGCCCCAGTGTGTGCGAACTTGACGGACCAATACCAATTTTAAAAATGTCGAATACCGAAATCTGCTCTCTTTGCATGCCTTACAAATTTACATATAGTAAACGGCTCAAAGCTATTGGTTATGTTAAATTATATAAATACCTTAACCGTCAAATCAACACTTTAACACAACATGGAACAAACTCCTTTTTCGCAACAACCTTTTTCACAGCCGCCGGTACCAAGACCTAAAAACTGGTTGGTTGAATCAATTTTGGTAACTATTTTTTGCTGTTTACCCTTTGGCATTGCAGGTATTGTAAACGCTGCCAACGTAAATGGCCGGTATGACCGCGGTGATTATGATGGTGCAATAGCAGCATCTCAGCAAGCTGGTAAGTGGACAAAAATTGGATTTTTTATTGGTATAGCTATTAGTATACTATACATCATCCTAGTATTTGTAGTAGGCATTGGCGGCGCGCGCAATTATTAACAGATACATGTTGAAAAAGCTATATTTTGGAGGATTAATGGTCGGAGGATTGCTACTACTGTATATATACCATCAATTCAACCCATCAAAGTATAGCTTTTTTCCGCAATGCCCTTTCCATTACCTCACCGGTTTAGACTGCCCGGGTTGCGGTTCGCAACGTGCAGTATTCTGTCTGCTGCATGGCAATTTAACGGGAGCTATACATCAAAATTTATTATTGGTGTTAAGCTTACCTTTGCTGACGATACAGTCGGGATACAAAATAGTATCACTGATTAAAAATCGCAGTTACAAGTGGGCATTACTTTACCATCGGCTTACACCTATAATTGTAGGTGTAATTACTGTAGCTTTTTTTATTCTCAGAAATTTACCCAGCTATCCTTTTAAACATTAAAATCGCGGTCGGCATTAGCAACTACATGGTTATAATCTTTAACCACAGTTTGCAGAAACTGAAGGTCATCCATACCTGATCGTGCCTCGATATGTAAATGCTCTTTAATTTTGGCAGCCA
>CAXYKR010000131.1:0-5046 GCA_964277815.1 uncultured Mucilaginibacter sp.
AATGAGTGAATGAGTGAGTTTTGAATGAGTGAATGAAGGATTAAGCAAATTTTACATCAACTAATCCCTTCTTAAAATCAAAACTCTTGGTTCTTGACTCTTGTCTCTTGGTTCTCTTTTCCGGGGGCTTGACTTAATAGTCGCCCAGAGTTTCCTTTAACTGGCCTAATGCCTGCTCCAGTTGGGCATCGTTAGGGGCAACGCCGTGCCATTTGTGCGAACCCATCATAAAATCAACGCCAGCACCCATTTCAGTCTGCATTAAAATCATCACCGGTTTGCCCTGGCCGCTCAGGCTGATGGCTTTTTGCAAGCCTTCTACTACGGCAGCCATATCGTTGCCTTGCATTTCCATTACCTGCCAGCCAAAAGCTTCGAACTTAGCTCTCAGGTCGCCTAAAGAAAGTACCACTTTGGTCGGGCCGTCAATCTGCTGACCATTAACGTCTACGGTAGCAATTAGATTGTCTACCCGGTTGTGCGGTGCAAACATGGCCGCTTCCCAAATTTGTCCTTCCTGTAGTTCGCCGTCGCCGTGCAGGGTAAATACTAAACGGTCATCACCGCTCAGTTTTTTACCTAAGGCAGCGCCAATAGCTACAGAAAGGCCCTGGCCTAATGAGCCGGAAGCAATACGCACACCTGGTAAGCCCTCGTGCGTAGTAGGATGGCCTTGTAAGCGTGAGTCCAGTTTACGGAAAGTCGACATCTCGGCTTTATCAAAATAGCCTGAATGTGCTAAAACAGAATAAAAAACGGGCGATATGTGGCCGTTAGATAAAAAGAATAAATCTTCGCCTTTACCTTCCATCGAGAAAGATGGATTGTGTTTCATTACCGAAAAATAAAGGGCCACTAAAAAGTCGGTACAGCCTAATGAGCCGCCCGGGTGACCGCTTTGGCAGCCATGCACCATGCGCACCACATCGCGGCGCACTTGTGAGGCAATGCCTTTAAGCTCTTGTATGTCTTGTGTCATTGATTGTTAGTTGAATGATTGATTTGTTAAGTGGTTGAGTAGTTGATTGAGTTAAGTAGTTAAGCAGTTGAATGGTTGATTTGTTAAGTGGTTTATGAGAAACCATATTTTGTATCTCAATAACACAAACCAGTTAACAAATCAACAATTCAACGAATCAACTACTCAACCAACAAACTATTTCCCAGCTTCAGCTGCTTTAGCGTGGTCGGCCAGGAATTGGGCCAGGCCATTGTCGGTTAACGGGTGTTTAAGCAATGCAGTGATTGCTGATAACGGACCGGTAATGACGTCAGAACCAATTTTAGCACAATTAATAATGTGCATAGCGTGGCGTACAGAAGCTGCTAAAATTTTAGTTTCGTAACCGTAGTTATCATAAATTAAACGGATATCTTCAATCAGTTGTAAGCCATCTGTTGATACATCGTCTAACCTGCCGATAAATGGCGATACGTAAGTAGCACCGGCCTTAGCAGCAAGCAAAGCTTGTCCGGCCGAAAAAACCAGGGTACAATTGGTTTTGATGCCTTGTTGTTTAAAATATTTGATGGCTCTAACGCCGTCTTTAATCATCGGAACTTTTACCACGATACGCTTGTGTAGTTTAGCCAGTTCCAGGCCTTCTTTAATCATTTCGTCGTAAGTGGTCGCAATCACCTCGGCGCTAACGTCACCGTCGGTAATTTCGCAGATAGCTTTGTAATGAGCTTTAACATTTTCTTCGCCGGTAATGCCTTCTTTGGCCATCAGTGAAGGGTTGGTAGTTACACCGTCAAGTACACCCAGTTCATGCGCTTCTTTAATTTGTGCAAGATTCGCCGTGTCAATAAAAAACTCCATTATGTATGTGATTGATTTTTGATATGCTTTATAAAATGTATACTCCCGTTTACGGGTGTAAAGTTAAAATTTTACTACTTCCCAGTAAGCTTTTTTAGGTTGACGCTTTTCATCAAACAATAAAGGGAAATTTTTCCGTCCCCGTACCGGGTATTCGTCCAGCCATGAATATTGGTCGCTTATATTCCAGAACGTTACGCCGGTTACCGTACCTTTAAAATCTCTGAATATTTTAAATACCTCTTTATACTTGTCGGCCTGTTTTTGGGCAAGCTCTGGCGTATATTTCCCTTTTTCGCCCTCACGTAAAGGCCTGCGCTCTTTTTCCCACGGATAAAGAGATACATCCAGTTCGGTAATCTGAACTTTAAGGCCTAAAGATGCAAATTTTTGTATGGTATTGCGCAATTCTGTTGCCGATGGTTCCCATAAAGACCAGTGGGCCTGTAAACCCACGGCATGTACCGGCACTTTGGCATCCTTTAATTTTTTAAGCAGGCGGTAAACCCGTTCTGTTTTTTCGGGGCGCTCGGTGTTGTAGTCGTTGTAAAAAAGTACCGCCGATGGGTCGGCCTCGTGGGCGTATTCAAATGCCTTGGCAATAAAGTCTTCGCCGCATATCTGGTACCATAAGGAGTTACGCAAAAATTTGGTCGGGTCGTCATCAATTGCCTCGTTCACCACATCCCAGGCGTAAATATTACCCTTGTAGCGGCCAACTACTGCAAAAATATGGTCGCGCAAGCGTTTTAACAGCACTTCTTTAGTTACCTGTTTACCCAGGCTGTCTACAAACAACCAGGAGGGAGTTTGTTCATGCCAGCAAAGGTTATGGCCGCGTACTTTGAGACCGTGATGCTGCGCAAAGTTAACGATAGAGTCGGCATCGCGCCACAAGTACAAGTTTTCGCGCGGATGGATAGGGCCCATCTTCATGGCATTTTCAGGTGTCAGGCTGTTAAATTGCTGTAAAATTAGTTCAGCATCAGCACCCGCCAAATGACGCGGGGCTACCGCAACACCCACCGGAAAATAATTGCGGTAATAATCTTTAAGACCTTTAACCGCCGGTTGCGCCTGTGCGTAATTTGAACCAAAAGTAATCAAAAACAGGAATAATGTTATGCCGAAACGCATATGTGTAAATATTTCTTTTAAAGTAATCTGTCTACCTCGCATGTACAGGATGGATTTGAATTTTTTGCAGCGGCGCATTAATTATAAGATAAGCCGCCGGCGGGAACTATATAACGGTAATAAGTTTATTACTATGGCAATTATAGGCAAAAATCTTTAATTTGCAATCGATTGCAGTGTTAATAAATTATGATTTGGTTATGATGTTATCAACATGGCTTGAAAACAGAAAAAGAAAACGTTTTAGCAAAAACGATAGCGTGAAAAATGAATATCTGACGCGATAAGTCTTTCAAAAACACGCCGCAATTTGGCTACGCATTATTATATTTGTGAACCAGTTATAAATTTTCGTCTGTGTTATTTTCGGATGGGCCAGATTGCGGTTGCGCTGTGCTTTTAATGCATAAAGTGATGTTCTACTACGCCGAGACAAACATGCCGAAACCGGGAATTAAAATGAGGAATTTGAATCTGAAAGTTTTACGCATACTGCTGTTTTGCCTGGTCATTACAGTAGCTGCGTTTGTTCAGGCTCCCGCTCAGACATCCAATATTCAATTTACTTCCATATCTTCTAAAGACGGCCTGTCGTCAAATACAGTGCATGCAATATTAAAAGATAAATACGGGCTGCTGTGGTTTGCTACCGACGATGGTTTAAACAAGTTTGATGGTACCCGTTTTAAAACCTACCGCCATAACACCAACGACACCACCAGTTTAGAAACTAACGAAATATCGACTTTGTATGAAGATACCGCAGGCCAGTTGTGGATTGGTACCGTTGGCGGCTCGCTACATAAATACGACCGGCAACGCGATTGCTTTGTGCGCATTCACGCCCGTCTCAAAAATAAGCCTTACAATCTAATCAATGTTAAAGCCATCGACTGCGACAAGAGCGGCAAAATGTGGCTGGCTACCTTTGCAGGCGTTAGCGTGCTCGACCCGGTTACTCTGCAACTAAACAGGTTTGAAACGGACAAACAACTGCCGGCTGCTCTTAAAAACGGCATTACCCTAAGCGTTTACCGCGATGGCAAAAACAGGATGTGGGTGGGTACCAAAGCCGGTTTATTTAGGTACAACGATGCTTCCGGGCACTTCGACTCTTTTTTGCAAGATGATGCCGACGCTTTAAGTATTGCCGGTAATGCGGTAAAAACTATTGCACAAGATGCGTCCGGCAATTTATGGTTTGGTACTACCGATGGTTTAAGTATGTTGCCGGTAAATGGGCAAGGATTTAAAAATTACAAATACTCGTCAAAGGCTGCGGGCAACTCCATCAGCAGCAACATTATTTATACAATAGCTCCCAAAAATAAAGAGGAATTGTGGGTAGGTACCGAAAATGGTTTGAATATCATCAATCCGTCCTCAGGCACTATCAGGCGTTTTGGTCCCGACAGCCGTAACAGCTTCAGTTTAACCAGTAAGTCTATCCGTAGCATACTAATTGATAAACAAGGTATCTGCTGGATTGGCACTTACCAAGGCGGAATCAATAAATACGATGAAAACCTGACATTGTTTAGTCTCAAAAGAAGTAATCCTTTTGACCCTAATGGATTGAGTGCGCCATTTGTAACTTCGTTTGCCGACGATGCAAATGGTAATGTTTATGTAGGCACTGATGGTGGGGGTTTAAATCTGTTTAATCCGCAAAGCCGCCTGTTGAGCCATGTGGCTATCAAGTCAAAAATAGATAATTCTACCGCCGGATTGTCAATATTAACGCTTACCAAAGCTAAAGATGGCCGCTTATGGATTGGCACTTATCAAAATGGTATTTTCGGATATAATCCGCAAACAGGCAATTATCAGCAATATGTAAAAGACGGCTCGCCTGGCTCATTAAGTAGCAATGATGTTTTTTGCCTGTTGGAGGATAAGCGCGGCAAGTTATGGATAGGTACCAATGGAGGCGGTGTTAATGTATTAGACCCGGTTACCAAAACGGTCGACAGTAAGTTGCCGGACGAAATTTTAGGGCCAGTGCCACCAACATTACAAAACGGATTTATCCGTGCTTTTGAAGAAGATAGGCAGGGTAACATTTGGATTGGCACTAACGGGGGAGG
>CAXYKR010000132.1:0-19916 GCA_964277815.1 uncultured Mucilaginibacter sp.
TACAACCACAAGTCGGGCGCACTTCGGTAAGTATCAGTGGCTCAACGCCTACGTTGGTATATTCAAATACCGTGGTAACCGGTTTACCTTTAGGCACTTTACCAAAATCATGCTTTTCTTCGTTAAATTTAAACTCAGGCTTTTGATTGTCCTGGGCAGATGCGGTAATTGAGAATCCCAGAATTACGGCAAATAGTATAATCAGTTTTTTCATGTTCTTTTTTATAGCTTATACGCAAATATAATTCATTAGTTTAATAAGTGGTATCAAAAACTATGCTTACTTTACGTTATTACAGATAAATGCCATTAAATGCCATAACTGGTATTTTCAATACAGAATTTTTTATTTTTACCGGCAAAACGAATTAAATATGCCAGAAAGCATCCAACCGGCTACCGGCAACTTTACCGACAACGAACTCAGCTTTAACGATTTTAAAAATATCGTTATTAATGATTACCGCATGGGCTACGAAAGCCGGCAGGCCAGCATACTGGGCCGCCGCGAAGTGCTTACGGGTAAAGCTAAGTTTGGTATTTTTGGCGACGGCAAAGAAGTGGCCCAATTGGCTATGGCTAAGTCTTTTAAAAAAGGGGACTGGCGGGCTGGCTACTACCGCGACCAAACATTTATGTTTGCTACGGGCATGAGCACCTTAAAAGAGTTTTTTGCTCAGCTTTATGCGCACCCGGATATTGAAAAAGACCCGGCATCGGCAGGGCGGCAGATGAATTGCCATTATGCTACCCGCTTTGCCAACCCCGACGGAACCTGGATTAACCAGGCCGAAACCATGAACTGCTCGGCAGATATATCAACCACCGGTGGCCATATGCCGCGTTTACTGGGCCTGGCTTATGCCTCTAAGCTATACCGCCAGAATAAAGAACTGGAGGGGTTAAAGCAGTTTTCTGTTAATGGTAATGAGGTAGCCTTTGGCACTATTGGCAACGGCTCAACCTCTGAGGGTATATTTTTAGAAACTTTTAACGCAGCTGGTGTATTGCAGGTACCTATGGCCATCTCCATATGGGATGATGCCTATGCCATTTCCGTTCCGGCCAGTTTGCAAACTACTAAAGAAGATATATCAGAAGCCCTTAAAGGTTTTCAGCGCCAGGATGGCACCAACGGGTACGAAATATTTAAAGTGCGCGGCTGGGATTATGCGGCCTTGTGCGAAACCTACGCCATGGCTATTGAGCTATGCCGTACACAGCATGTGCCCGTGCTTATCCACGTAACCGAAATCACTCAACCGCAGGGGCACTCCACCTCGGGCTCGCACGAGCGCTATAAATCGGCCGACAGGTTAGCCTGGGAAGCCGAACATGATTGTTTGCTGCAGATGCGTAACTGGATGGTTAGTTCGGCCATCATTACTGAGCAGGAGCTAGATGAGCTGGAAGAAAACGCCAAGAAGCATGTTCGTGCTGCCCAGCGCGAGGCCTGGAACGAGTTGTTGGCCGAAATTAAGGCCGAACTGGACGAAGCCGCTTCGCTGATTGACCAGCTGGCTCAGCATTCATCAGTAGAACAGCTTAGAGATATTGCATCTGATTTACGCGCCTGTGTTGACCCTGGCCGCCGCGAGATCGTGAACGCCATACGTAAGGCACTACGCGTAACCGCCAAAGAAGCCTTGCCTGAGCGCAAAGTATTAACCGATTGGCTCGACGGCGAAATGGCGCTTAACCGCGAACGTTTCAACTCAAAGCTGTTTTCGGACACTCCCCTTTCGCCATTACGGGTACCTGTTGTTGCAGCTACTTATGACGAAAATGCCAAACTGATGGATGGCCGCGAAGTACTGAATGCCTGCTTTGATGCCGCTTTTGAGCGCGACGAGCGAATTGTGGCATTTGGCGAGGATGTAGGTGCCATTGGCGACGTAAACCAGGGCTTTGCAGGCTTACAGGCCAAATACGGCGATATACGTATTACCGATACCGGCATCCGCGAATCAACCATTATTGGTCAAGGCATGGGTTTGGCCATGCGAGGTTTGAAACCTATTGCCGAAATACAGTACCTGGATTACTGGATTTGGGCCATCACCGTTTTAAGCGACGATTTGGCCAGCTTGAGCTACCGCACCCGTGGCGGACAAAAAGCGCCATTGATTATTCGCACGCGTGGTCACCGTGTGGAGGGCATCTGGCATTCGGGCTCGCCGATGGGGGCTTTGTTAAATACACTTCGTGGCATTCATATTTGTGTGCCGCGCAACATGACCCAGGCCGCCGGTATGTATAACACCTTATTAAAAGGCGATGAACCGGCCATGGTAATTGAAAGCCTGAACGGTTACCGCTTAAAAGAAAAGCTGCCTACCAACATTGGCGAATTTACCGTACCATTAGGCATTGCCGAAATTGTAATACCCGGCACCGATGTAACCGTAATTTCTTACGGCTCTACCCTGCGCATTGTACAAGAAGCCGCTGCCGAGCTTAAAACGATGGGTATCAACATCGAAGTAATTGACCCGCAAACCTTGTATCCTTTTGACTTGGATAACGCCTGCGTAACCTCCTTGCAAAAAACAAATAAGCTGCTGGTGGTAGACGAGGATGTTCCGGGTGGTGCATCTGCCTATATTTTGCAGAATGTTTTAGAAAAGCAAGGTGGTTACCGTTACCTGGATGCAGCGCCCAAAACGCTTTGCGCTAAAGACCATCGCCCACCTTATGGCTCGGATGGCGATTACTTTACCAAACCATCGGTTGATGACATCATCGAAGCTGTTTATGAAATCATGTACGACAGCAATCCTCAAAAATTCCCTTCTATCTGGTAACAACACCAGCCAAGATTAAAATAGCAGAGCCGCGTAAATATCAATTCACTACGCGGCTCTTTTTGTTTTGGAGATAACTGTCGCCGGATTATATTTTTACTTTTTGTCCGAATGGCCCAAACTCTTTTCAGGGTTTACCACATCTCTCACCAATTGCTTCAATTCTTTGATTTCCGGGAAACGACCTTCGTCTTTACGGTTAAAAACTACTTTCCCGTCTACACTAATAACATAGCTGCCGCTCACCTCGCTGGGTTGTAGTAAAACGCCGTGTACTTCATCGCTAAAAGTCGTCAGCAGTTCCTGGGCCATGTAGGCGGACCGTAGCATCCAGCCGCATTTGGGGCAATACTCAATACTTACGGTTGGTTTCATTCCTCTTCTTCCTGTTTCTTTTCAAAGTAACCATCCTGCAGGTCGTCTATCTCGCGGCGGTCGCGCTTGGTTGGGCGGCCGGTCCCACGGTCGCGGCGTAAAACCGGCGCGTGGAACATACTTTTAAAACCAGGCGTTTGCTCATTCGGCGTTAAGTCAGCATAAAAGTTAACGGCCGTTTTGGCATCTACCCTGTTTTCTAGCAGGCCGGTCACGGTAATAATTTTACGCTCCAGTCCTTTTGATACATTGTAGGTTTCGCCCACTTTTACCTCGTGTGATGCTTTGATGTTTTGGCCGTTCAATTTTACCCGCCCTGCCTTACACGCTTCAGAAGCCATGGTACGGGTTTTAAAAATACGGATGGCCCAAAGGTATTTATCTATACGTAGTTTCTCTTTTTCAGGCATAATTTAACAAAATTAACAAATAACAAAGCAAAAACTGAGGCCCAGGTTTCAGTTCGATACGTTGCTGCATAATAAACGCGCTATATGCAGGAATAGTTCTGTAATCAGCGGCGGTTAGCTGCCCTACCGACTTAAGTTTACATCTGTCTGTCGCATTTTCTTTAAAATTCTCATATTTGGGAAAATTTTAAGCATGGCCGCTACTTTAAAACAAATGATAGAGGATGCCTGGGAAGACCGGGGTCTACTTAACGGAAGTGATTACGTTAATGCCGTTGAAACGGTAATTGAGCGTTTAGATAAAGGTGAAATGCGTGTAGCCGAAGTAATTGCAGGTCGCTGGCACGTAAACGACTGGATTAAAAAAGCTGTAATCCTGTACTTCCCCATCATGCAGATGGAAGAAATAAAGGTAGGTCCGTTTGTATTTCATGATAAAATGAAATTAAAAACCGACTACCGCAAAACCGGCGTACGCGTGGTACCTCACGGTATTGCCCGCTATGGCGCTTATTTAGCCAAAGGCGTTATCATGATGCCATCGTACGTAAACATTGGCGCCTTTGTAGACGAAGGTACTATGGTTGATACCTGGGCTACCGTAGGCTCATGTGCGCAAGTAGGTAAACATTGCCATTTAAGCGGTGGTGTAGGTATTGGTGGTGTATTAGAACCAGTACAGGCTGCACCGGTAATTATAGAAGACAATTGCTTTTTAGGTTCACGTGCTATTGTGGTTGAAGGTGTACATGTAGAGCGTGAAGCTGTACTGGGTGCGAACGTGGTTTTAACCGCATCAACCAAAATTATTGACGTAACAGGCGAAAAGCCGGTTGAATATAAAGGCCGTGTACCTGCACGTTCGGTGGTTATTCCGGGTTCTTACACTAAAAAATTCCCTGCCGGCGAGTACCAAGTACCTTGTGCCCTGATTATCGGCAAACGTAAAGAATCAACCGATAAAAAGACTTCTTTAAACGACGCTTTGCGTGATAATAACGTAGCGGTTTAAGGTTTTGAGTTGATTGGTTAATAAGTTATTAGGTTGATTAGTTTGACAGACAGTTATCTGTTTAATTTAAACAACCTAATAACTCAATAACTTTCCCCCACAATGCACATTGGGTTTGATGCCAAACGGGCCTTTCTGAATAATACCGGCCTGGGTAATTATAGCCGGTGGCTTATCAGTGCGTTGGCTACCCAATTCCCGGAGCATCAGTATACGCTTTATACGCCGTCTGTCAAGAACAATCAGCATCTTGCCTACTTACAGCAACTGCGTAATACACGTATTGTAACACCTTCCGGTATTGCTCCTGCTGCCTGGTGGCGCACTAAAGGCATCGTCAATGATTCAAAGCGTGATGGCCTTGATATTTATCACGGCTTAAGCCACGAATTACCGTTGGGAATTCAAAAAAGTGGCATTAAAAGCGTACTTACCGTTCACGACCTGATTTTTTTGCGTTTTCCGCAATATTATAAATGGATTGACCGCGAGATTTACAAGGCTAAAATTAAATACGCCTGTGCAGCGGCCGACCGTATTATTGCGGTGAGCGAAAAAACAAAACAAGACCTGGTTGATTTACTCAAGATTGATGCTGCCAAAATTGACGTGGTTTACCAGGATTGCGACCCGGCATTTAAACTACATCAAAGTGAGGCGCAGAAAACACTGGTCAGGAAAAAATATAACCTGCCCAAACGCTTTATATTGAGTGTCGGCACCATCGAAGAGCGAAAAAATCTGCTGTTGCTAATTAAAGCTTTACCGCATACCCGTGGCAATGAGCACTTATTTGTGGTGGGCAAGCCCAAAGCTTATTTTGACGAGGTTAAAAAATATATTACAGAGCACCAGCTTACCGACCGGGTTACATTTTTGCACGAGGTTACTTTTCAGGAATTGCCGGCTTTTTATCAGATGGCTACAGTTTTTGTTTATCCGTCGCGTTATGAGGGCTTTGGTATTCCTATATTAGAGGCACTGTATTCGGGCGTTCCGGTTATAGCTGCCAAAGGTTCGTGTTTGGAAGAGGCCGGCGGACCGGATAGCCTGTATATAGATCCGGATGATGAATTAGATTTGGCAAAAAAAATTAATAAAGTATGGAACACCCCGGCATTACGGCAGGAAATGATGCTGAAAGGGTTTGAATATTGTTGCAATTTCAGCAACGAAAAATTAGCTGCACAACTGATGCAGGTGTACAAAAAAACGCTATCTCATGCTTAAAGACGAAGTAAAAAATGCACTGGACGTGATTAACCAGGGCGGCATCATATTATATCCTACCGATACCATTTGGGGCTTGGGCTGCGATGCCACCAATACCGAAGCCATCCAAAAAATTTATGCGCTTAAACAGCGGGCCCAGGAAAAAAGCATGATAATTTTACTGGATACCGAAAACAAGCTTGAAAGCTACATCCGCGAAGTACCTGCAATTGCTTATGACCTAATTGAGTTTACCGAAAATCCTTTAACCCTGGTGATGCCCGGCGCTAAAAATATATCTCCGGCCCTAATTGCGGCTGATGGTAGTGTAGGCGTACGTGTAAGCACCCATCCATTTTGCCAGCAACTCATACAACGGTTACGCAAGCCACTGGTATCTACCTCGGCCAACATCAGCGGACAGCCTTCTCCGCAAAACTTTAGCCAGGTAAGTGATGAAATTATCAACGGGGTAGATTATGTGGTTAATTTAGACCAGCACGACCTAAGCATCAAAAAGCCATCAACCATTATGCGCCTGGAGCCTAATGGTAAATTTGAATTTATCAGAAAGTAAACGCGTGCGTCTGCTTTTCGAACAATAAACAGTTACACTTATTACTCAAATATGGCATTATCAGTTGCTTGGTAAGGCTTTGCTGTTATTATAAAACCGATTTTAATCGACAAAAACGCCTACGCTTAATTGGTGTACAAAAAAATAGCCGTTTTAACCTTTCAGGACACTACAATTGTTGCCAAAACAAAACACTGTTAATAACTACCGCTATACGTTACCAAAATGTTTATAAATTGTGCTGACCCAATAATTTAGGTGTCAAACGTACATTTTATTTACACTTCGCTAATCAATTTGCTTTGTAGTTGTGCATTCCTGACGTTATTATAATAATCAGACCCTTTTTGTCCTACCAATACTATAACAAAACATACGTTGGCGCATAAATTGCAAACTGACAGGTACTCAAAGGCGTTTTTAATACTTTTTTAATACGCTCTTTTTTAAATAAGAATACATACACGTTACAGAACATACCATGAGCAGGATATTAGCAGTAGATGATGACCAAGACATATTAGAAGTTTTACAGTTAATATTAGAAGATTCAGGTTACCAGGTTGAAACCCTTTCAGATGGTCATCAGCTGTTCGATAAAATCAACAAAGAACACCCGGATTTAATACTGATGGATATTATGCTTAACGGACTTGACGGCCGCGACTTGTGCAAGAACGTAAAGCTGAACAGCAAGACCCAAAGTATTCCGGTAATTATGATTTCGGCCAGTCACAACGTTTCCGACGTTTTAAAGCAGGAATGTGCCCCAAATGATTTTTTGGCCAAACCATTCGACATCAGTATTTTACTCAACAAAATACAGCGCCAGTTAGCTGCATAAAGCTGCAAGCATCAGTTTGCTGCAAAATATACTTCGCGAAAAATTAACTGGCTGAAGGTAAACCAATTGTTATACAAAGTTTACCAACATATACCATCTAATATTTACTTTCGTTAAAAATGTGCAATCCGGTTTGTGAAAACATCAACTGGATTGCATTTTTGCATCTTGCTTTTTGTTAACAGTTTCTATGATTAAACTCAAACCCATTGCCGTGAGTGCTTTGCTGCTAAGCACGTTAAGTGTAAGTGCTCAGCAAAATCCATCGTTTCAGGTTTACCGCACTTACCATACTGCCGCTACGCTGTTAAACAACGGCCAGTATGTAGCCGCTGCCGAACAATACCGGCTTATTGAGCAATCCCGTTTAAAAACAGAAAACCAGCCCCAGTTTGAGTCAGAACTGTCGCTACTGAAAGAAAACTCCAAATACTATCAGGCACTGTGCGCTCTGGAACTGGGT
The DNA here is from genome assembly GCA_964277815.1 of uncultured Mucilaginibacter sp. Taxonomy (GTDB): domain Bacteria; phylum Bacteroidota; class Bacteroidia; order Sphingobacteriales; family Sphingobacteriaceae; genus Mucilaginibacter. The sequence goes on from CAXYKR010000132.1 coordinate 7,698, forward strand.
AATGATGATGCGATAAGCATGTTTTTACGCTTTATTAAAGAGCACCCCGAAAATCCGCTGGCTAAGCTGGCTTATTTCCAGATTGGTAAATCGTGTTCAAAAAAGCAAAAGTACAATGAGGCGTTAATCTGGTTTAACAAAATCAGCGATAACGAGCTTAACGGTAAAGAACTGGTAGAGTACAAATTCCGTAAGGGTTACGCCTATTTTGAGATTAACGACTATAAGCAAGCGCAAGAACTGTTTAGCGAAGTAAAAGATAAAAAATCGCCTTACAGCGAGGACGCCACTTACTACTTTGCTTACATTGCTTATTTAAACAAAGATTATCACGTAGCCCTCGTAAATTTTGAGAAACTTAAAAACTCAAAAAAGTACGAAAACAGCTACCCCTACTACATTACTGCGGTTTACTTTTTAGACAAGCGTTATGATGATGTTATCAACTACGCTATCCCAATTTTAAACACCACCAAGCAGCAAAACGAAACCGAAATGCTGCGCATTGTGGGGGCCTCTTATTTTGCCAAGTCCGATTACGCCAACGCTGTAAAATATTACAGCCGTTTCCAGTCGCGCGATTTAGGCCGCACCCAAAGCACCCAGGATGATTACCAGATTGGTTATGCTTACTACAAAACCGGCAACGACAAAAAAGCTGCCGTTGAGCTGGAAAAACTGGTTAACAAAAATGATGTGTACAGCCAGAATGGTAACTATACGCTGGGTACCATTTTTTTAAAGCAAAACAACAAACAAGGCGCACGTACGGCCTTCCAGGTAGCATCAAAACTTGATTTTGATAAACAACTGCAAGAAGATGCCTTGTACGAATACGCCAAACTATCTTATGAGCTAAACTTTAATAATCAGGCTTTAGAAGCCACCCGCTTATACCTACGTAACTACCCGCGCTCTAAACGTACGGACGAGGTTAAAACGCTGTTGGGCGAAACCTTGCTGAATACCAAAAACTATAAAGAGGCGGTAGAAATTCTGGAGCCGATTGTAAACAATACGCCAACAGCGGCCGAAGCTTACCAAAAGGTAACTTATTATCGTGGCCTGGAGTTTTACAACGAACGTGCCTTTGAAAATGCTATCGGTATCTTCTTACGTTCCTTGAAACATCCGCGAGACGAAAAAATTGTAGCATTAACTACTTACTGGCTAGCCGAAGCTATGTACGAGGTACGTAAATATGGCGAATCGGTAGAGCAGTTTGAGGCGTTTTTGGATAACCCGGAGGCTAAGCAAACCGGCGTATACAACTTTGCCTTTTATGGATTAGGTTATGCCGCCTTTGGTGCCGAACAGTACAGTAAAGCGGCCAACTATTTTGAGCGCTTTTTGGCTACCCGCCCTGCCGACCGTAATACCGAAAATGACGCTATTGCGCGCCTGGCTGACAGCTATTTTGTGTTGAAAAATTACGGTACCGCGCTATCTTATTATGATAGACTACGTGCCAGCGGTAGCAAAAGCCAGGACTACGCCTTATTTCAGCGCGGTATGATTCAGGGCCTGCAATCAGCGCCTGATGCAAAAATTAGCACCATGAATGATGTGCTTACGCGTTATCCGAATTCGGATTTTGCTGATGATGCTGCTTTTGAGATTGCTTATACCTACTTTTTGAAAAACGATGGCGATAAGGCTAAAAGCGATTTACAAAACCTGATACAAAAATATCCGCGCAGCAGCTACATCCCACGGGCGTTGGTGACTATGGGTCTAATTGATTATAACAACAACCAGGACGACCAAGCCGTTGAATCTTTCAAAAAGGTAGTACAGACCTACCCATCATCCGACGAGGCCAAACAAGCGCTGAAGCAGATTGAAAAGATTTATACCGATAAAGGTGATGCACAAACCTTTATTAATTATGCATCAACCACCCCAATTGGTAACTACAGCGAAGCTGAGCAGGAAAGCATCATGGCTACCGCTGCTAACAACCTTTATTTAAAAGGCGACTGGGCCGGAACGGTATCAGCCGTTGGCGCTTATTACGACAAAGCCAAAAGGCCTATTTATGACAAGCAAATGCGCTTTATTAGGGCACAAAGTTTAGTAAACTTAAACCGCCCCGACGAAGCCGTTGCCGATTATAACGTGATTTTGAACGACTGGACCAGTGCTTACACCGAAAAGTCGCTCATCAGCATGGCCAAACTGTACATGGCTCAGCAAAAGTATAATGAGGCTGTCGTGTTCCTGAAACGTTTGGAAACAAACTCGGAATACAAAGCCGATTACAACTTTGCTATCAACAATCTGCTGTTGTGTTATGCGCAAATGGAAATGCCTGATGACGTGCTGCATTACACCCAACTGGTGCGCGATAACGAAAAATCTTCAGAAGAAGATAAGTTTAAAACGGGCTTATTCGCCGGTAAAGCTTACCTGCAAAAAGGCGATACTACAGCAGCCGTAAAAGAATTCAATTATACCGTAGCCAATACCAAAACAGTTTCGGCAGCCGAGGCGAAGTATAACGTTGCTGAGGTAGAGTACAAAAAACGTAATTACAAAGCATCGTTAAATACAGCCACCGAGCTTACAACAAAGTTGGACAGGTATGATTACTGGGTAGCCAAAACGCTGATTTTAATGGCCGACAATTACGTAGGCTTAAAAAATGCGTACCAGGCTAAAGCCACCCTGCAAAGTATTATAGACGGTTATAAAGGCAATGATGATATTGTGCCTACTGCCAAAGCCAAACTCGAAAAACTGAATGCCACAGGCGATACCAACATCGGTACCGAAAGTAACAAACAGGACTAATTAGCATTTCCGGAAGTCATGATTAACAGAATAACCTATATATTATCTTTTTGCGCACTGTCATTGGGTGTAGTATCTGTTGCTGAGGCCCAGGTAAAGCAACCGGCAAAAAAGACAATTAAGCCAGCCAAAACCACTACGGTTAAAAATAAACCCGCAGCCACCAAACTGGGCGAAGCTGCAGCATCTAAAGCTAAACAGGATACCACCAAAAAAGGCGGAAAATCATCAGCTAATAACAACGCTAATCCGGGCGGCAGCCTGTCCGAAGAAATTGTGGTAACTACCGTTTACAAACCGGTACTGGCCGATGCGGTTAAAATACGCCGTAACCCCAACCTCGACGATACGCAGCCATACAAAGCGCCGTTGAGTTATAACGCTTTGTTAGACAAGCGCCTGGAGCAAAACTCGCAAATACGCCAGTTGGAGGCGATGAAAATGCCGGCCGAGCGCGACTCTATCATGGCCAACAATTTTGTGCGGGCTGGCCTGGGTAGCTTAAAAACCACTTTTGGCGAAGCCTATTTTAACAACGGTGCGGATGAGGCCTTGCAATTAGGCGCTTATTTAAAGCACTTTGGTCAGCAAGGCAGCGCGTTACCCAAACAGAATGAAAGCCGTAGCGAAGTTGGCGTATTTGGCAAAAGCATCGGCGAAAAAAATACCCTAACCGGCCGCATCAACTACCTGCGCCGTGATAATTATTTTTATGGGTACGACAATACATTGGTTAATGCCCCTATCGACCCTACCAAACAGCACTTTAATACGCTGAGTGGCGAGGGCGAACTTGCCCGCAATTTTCAGGACAGCGACCGGGTATTTACTTATGCTTTGAAACTGAATGGCTATATGTTCAACAATGCCTTCAGCGCCAAAGAGAATAATATCGTTTTATCAGGCTATGTTAACCAAACCATTAACCAGTTTTATGCTGGCTTAGGTGCTTCGATGGATATTGCATCGCAAAAAGATGTTAATTATGCATTGAACAACAGCTTTTTACGCCTAAACCCTTATTTAAAATTTCAAGGCGATAACTATAAAATTGATGCGGGTGTAAACATTGTTAAAGAGTTTGGCTTTTCAGAGCGCTTTTCAATATTCCCGGCCGTTAAACTCGAGTACCAGGTAATTCCGGATTATGTGCGCTTATTTGCTGAAGCTAAAGGCGATATCAACCGTACCTCGTTACGTTACCTGTCGGAGCTTAACCCCTATCTTGGCCAGAACATCAACATCAAAAATTCGGTAGATAAGCTGGATGTGACCATTGGTTTAAAAGGGCGCATCGTTGCCGGTTTAGGTTTTAAGGCAGCAATCTTCCGCAACAGTATATCCGACCTACCGCTGTTTGTAAGCAATGTACAAGCCGTCACCAATCCTCAGGTAATACCTGCGGGTAACAACCGCTTTGCCGTTATTTATGATACTGGCAGGTCGCGCGTAACCGGTTTTAACGGCGATTTGGATTACAAGGCATCAGATAATGTAGACATCTTTGGCCGGGTTGAGTTTCGCGATTACAAGCTGAATACACAAGCCCAGGCCTGGAACCTGCCTAAATTTAAATTGACTGCGGGTACTACCCTGCACATCACCAATAAAGTGGATGTTAACGGTTCATTGTTATTCCGTGGCAGCACCAAAGATGTAATTGGTAACAACCAGGTGGTAACACTTGCCTCGTTTGCCGACCTGAACGGTGGTGTGAGCTATAAAGCTACCAAGCAGATTTCGGTATTTGTACAGGCCAACAACATCCTGAACGCCAATTACCAAACCTACCTGTACTACCCGAACTACGGATTTAATATATTTGGCGGCGTAGGCTTTACTTTTTAATTATATTTGCTGTACTCTAATTTAAAATCAACTCAGGGTTAATAACAAATGGATTTATCGGTTTACATTAGTGAACTCCTTCACCGGCAAGGCATGGTGAATATTCCGCAAATCGGGATATTCAGGCAGGTGAAAATGAGAGGCTACTATAACGCCGAAGAAGGCAAACTGTATCCACCGCATTACGAAACTGAGTTTGAATATCAGCCTAAAAGCAATGATGACTCGCTGTTGCAGTATGTCATCAGTCGCAGCCAGGTTTCTGCTGCCTCTGCCAGATATTTTATGGACCGTTACCTGTTTAACTTGCTGCAACAGGCAGAAGTAAACGAGGTGATGCTGGGTAAAATGGGTACCCTGGTTAAAAAGAACAAAGCGCTACATTTTAAGCCAATTGTAGCATCTGCATCAGGCACCGCACCTTTTGGTTTTGCCCCGGTTGACTTAAAAGCTCAACCCGAACAACCTGTTGAGATTACGCAAGATGCTGAGAATCCGGCCCAGGTGACAACGGTTGAAACAGCGACACTGCCGACTGAGGCTATACTACTGCCCGAAACTACCACACCGACCGAAGCGGACGAGCACAACGCCGCCGAAAGCATCGTAATGCCTGTTGAGCATGTACAAGCCGAATCATTACCGGTTGTACAAACCGAAAGGGCCGAGCCGGTAGTTTCCGTAGCTAACAGGCAATCGGTCGAAGAAGTGCCTGTCCCAACAGCGGATGTCAGACAAACTACCCGACGTGTAAAACCGGCACCTACTCCTGAACCTTCGCCATTTACCCGGCCCTGGTTTATTGGCTTGATAGCTGCCGTTGTGGTTATTGTTGGCGGATGGTTTTTGTACCAGCAAATGGAAAGCGATAGCCACAAAGTTGTGCCTACCGCCACCGAAGCGCCGGACACCACAGCAACCAAAAAACCTGCGGAGGCTAAGCCAGCCGTAAGTACGCCCGTAGTTACACAACCCGATACCGTGGCAGCTACACTACCCAAAACAACAGACACTTCCGTAACCGCAAAACCGGTGCAGTCAACCGCTAAAGTTGTTAAAGATACCGCTGCCGTAGCAGCATCCGGCTTGGAACTGGTCAATACCAAGAATTATAAATACATCCTGATGAGCGGTGCCTTTTACTCAGTTGAAGAGGCCAAGCGAATGATTGACCGTTATAAAGCCAAAGGAGTTAACGCCGGTATAGTAAACAACGGCCCAAGTAAATATGTAAAAGTAGGTTTAGGCTTTTTTGAGACATATGCCGATACCCAGGCCGAAAAAGACAGGCTGGTGAAATCGAAAAATCTCAGGCCCGAAAACCTGTATGTTGAAACTGTAAGAAAAAAATAAGAAATGATGCTAATGATACAGCAGGTAACAGATACTGCTACAAAAGTAATTGATACCTTAAATCGTACGGCGCAGCAAGCAGCTGCACCGTACGATGATTTACGTTTTGGTGACCTTTTAATTAAAGGTGGCTGGGTAATGATTCCGATTGGGGTGTTAGCCGTGTTAGGTTTGGTTATCTTTTTTGAGCGCTACTTTACCATCCGTAAAGCTGCCAAAGACGAGTCGAACCTCATGAGCCAGATTCGCAGCAGTATTACTGCCGGTAAATTAGATTCGGCTTTGGCCGTTGCCCGTAATAGCAACTCGCCACTGGGCCGCATGCTGCAAAAAGGCTTGCTGCGTATTGGCCGCCCCATTAAAGATATTGAAGGCGCTATCGAAAACGTAGGTAAAATTGAAGTAGCTAAACTCGAAAAAAACATAGGCATCATTGGTATAGTAGCCGGTATTGCACCGATGTTCGGCTTTTTAGGTACCATTGCCGGTGTAATCAAGATTTTTTATGATATCTCCAAGACTGATAATATCAGTATGGGCGTTATATCAGGAGGTTTATATGTAAAAATGGTAACCTCGGCTGCCGGTTTGTTTGTGGGTATTGTGGCCTACGTTTGTTACCACATCCTGAACATGATGGTAGAAAAAGTAATTTTAAAACTGGAAACCGATGCCGTTGAGTTTATTGATTTGTTAGAAGAGCCAAGCAAATGAATTTAAGAAAAAAACATAGCCGTGCATCAGCTGAGGTACACACCTCGGCCATGAATGATATTATGTTCTTTTTGCTGCTGTTTTTCTTAATTGCATCAACAGTAACCAATCCTAACGTGATTAAGCTGATGCTGCCTAAGTCATCATCAGGGCAGGCGGTATCAAAAAAAACCATCACTGTATCGGTTACGCAAGACTTGCGTTACTATGTAGAGAAAAAAGAAGTGCCGGTAGATGCCCTGCAAGCCACCTTGGCAAACTATAAAAACATTGCCAGCGAACTGACCATTGTACTGCACGTTGACCGTACCGTGGCTATACAGGATGTGGTACAGGTGATGGATATTGCACAAAAACTAAATATTAAATTGGTACTGGCTACCGAGCCCAAGTAATTAACAGAGATGGACTATCGTCAGCAAGAAAATAACTATCCTAAAGCCTTTTTAGCAACCGGCATTATACTGGCCTTGCTGATTGGCCTGAGTTATTTTATTGTTTTTCATCAGCCTCCAAAAGAAGAAGATGGCACCGGCGGCATCCTGGTTAATTACGGTACGGTAGACGAAGGTATGGGCGATGACTACATGAGCACCGAAGAACCATCAGTAGCCGAACATGCCAACCAAACCAAGCCCGACAAGGTAACACCCGAGCCGCCTACCGAAAAGGTAACCCCTACCGAAAACACCAGTAAAGTGGTGGTTACTCAAAATACCGAAGACGCGCCCGAGATTAATACCACTAAAAAGCCTACCCAATCGGTAACTACCCAGCAAAAGCCCACTAAGGAGCCGGCCAAGCCTACCATCAATCAAAATGCCTTGTATAAAGGCAAAACCAATAATGGCACAGGCGAGGGCGACGGCACAGGCAACACACCCGGCAACCAGGGCAAAACTACCGGAACTACCTTAACCAACAACTACAACGGTACAGGCTCGGGCAATGGCGGTAACTTAACCGGCATGCCACAGCGTAACTTTCTGAGCAAACCATCAGTGAGTGATGACAGTCGCCGTACCGGTAAAGTGGTCGTAGACATCCGTGTAGACAAAGACGGGAACGTAATTTATGCCCGTGGCGGTGCCCGTGGCACTACGATTACCGACCAGGATTTGATTGATAAATGCGAAGAAGCCGTCAAACGTGCGCGTTTGAATTCGCTTGATTCAGCTCCCGACACACAACAAGGTACGGTGGTGTTTGTATTTAAAGTACAGTAACTTTTTAGTAGCAGTTTTTGAGTAGCCTTAGCAGTTAATGACAGGTAGTTTTAGGGAACTTAAAGTCTATCAGTTAGCATTTGAGGCAGCCGTTCATATTTTCGACCTCACCAAATCTTTTCCTAACGAAGAAATCTATTCCCTTACAGACCAAATACGACGTTCTTCGCGTTCCGTTTGTGCTAACATTGGCGAATGTTACCGTAAGCGTACTTATCCGAAACATTTCACATCCAAAATGACAGATGCTGATGGCGAAGCAACGGAAACAAGTATATGGTTAGATTTTGCTTTGCAATTTGGTTATCTGTCTCCCGAAGAGCATAGTGCAATTCAAGAGAAATATTTGCAAATTGGCCGTATGCTAAATGCTATGGCTAATCATCCTGAGAAATTTTTACCGAAACAATAAGAAGCTCACTACTGCAACTGCCACTAAATACTGCTACAATAACCTCTCAGAACTATAACCATGACTTACCAGGAAACGCTTTCCTATTTATATAACCAGCTACCCATGTTTACGCGGGTTGGAGCTTCGGCTTTTAAAAAAGACCTGACCAATACTGTAGCTCTATGCGCTAAGCTGGATAACCCGCAATATAAGTTTAAAAGCATCCATATAGGTGGCACTAATGGGAAGGGCTCCACGTCACATATGCTGGCTGCAGTGTTACAAACGGCGGGTTATAAAACGGGCTTGTACACCTCGCCTCATTTAAAAGATTTCCGCGAACGCATCCGCATTGATGGTGAAATGATTAGCGAACAGGAAGTAGTCGATTTTGTAGCACAGCATCAGTCCGACTTTGAAGCCATCGAGCCATCCTTTTTTGAGATGACGGTTGCGCTGGCATTTGACGCCTTTGCCCGGCATCAGGTCGATATCGCCATTATTGAGGTGGGTTTAGGCGGACGGCTCGACTCAACCAATATCATCACCCCGCTGCTGTCGGTAATTACCAATATTGGCTGGGACCACATGAATATGTTGGGCAACACGTTGCCCCTTATTGCCGGCGAAAAAGCAGGCATTATTAAACCCGGCATCCCGGTTGTTATTGGCGAGCAACAGCCCGAGGTAGCCGATGTATTTATTAATACTGCTACCGAAAAGCATTCACCCATCATATTTGCATCCGAACAATGGGAAGTGGTTCCGTCTACGCAGCAAAGTATAGATGGTGCCGACTGGCAATCATTGCTGGATATTACTGTGAGTTCTAAGCCGGCAAATACGGCATCTACCCGTTACGCACTGCAATTAGACTTGACGGGTACTTATCAGCTTAAAAATATAAAAACGGTACTGTCGGCGGTAGATACCTTGCGCAGCCAAGGCTGGATAATTACAGATGAGCACGTCATCACCGCTTTAAAACAAGTCAAAACCTTGACGGGGTTGCAGGGTCGCTGGCAAACGCTCAGCACCGACCCACTAACTATTTGCGATACGGGGCATAACCCCGACGGTATACAGGAGGTATTAAAAAACATTGCCGCTGTACCTTACCAACATCTGCATTTTGTATTGGGTATGGTAAACGATAAGGACATCAGCAAAGTATTAAGCCTGCTGCCCACAACCCACACTACCTACTATTTTTGCAAGCCTGATTTGTCGCGCGGTGTAGAGGCTGACGCGCTTCAACAACAAGCTCAGGCGTTTAATTTACAGGGCAAGGTATACGCATCTGTTCCCCTGGCATTACAGTCAGCGCAGCAGCAGGCTGGTGTTAACGACCTGGTATTTGCCGGCGGAAGTACTTTTGTAGTGGCCGAAATTGTGTAATTTGCATCAGCGTATTTTACTTTTATCTGTATCATTACGCTGTTAAACTATTTACCTGAATGACTTACCAACCATCGGCAACACGTTACCAAAACATGCCGTACCGCCGTTGCGGTAAAAGCGGCATCTTATTGCCGGCCATTTCGCTGGGCTTATGGCATAACTTCGGCGGTGTAGATGTTTTTGAAAACTACCGAAAAATACTGCACCTGGCATTTGATAGCGGCATTACACATTTTGACTTAGCTAATAATTACGGCCCCCCTTATGGCACGGCCGAGGAGAATTTCGGTCAGCTGCTGAAAAAGGATTTTTCGGCTTATCGTGATGAGTTAATTATATCGAGCAAGGCCGGGTACGATATGTGGCCGGGACCTTACGGTAACTGGGGCTCTAAAAAATACCTGGTCGCCAGTTTAGACCAGAGCCTAAAGAGGATGGGATTAGATTATGTTGACATCTTTTACCATCACCGTCCCGACCCCGAAACACCTTTGGAAGAAACCATGGGCGCACTGGATTTGCTGGTACGGCAGGGTAAGGCTTTATATGTAGGCATATCTAATTATCGGGCAGATGACGCTAAAAAGGCCATCACCATTTTGAAAGAACTGGGTACGCCTTGTTTAATACATCAACCCAAATACTCCATGTTTGAACGTTGGGTAGAAGGCGGTTTACTGGATGTTTTAGAACAGGAAGGTGTTGGTTGCATTCCGTTTTCGCCGCTGGCTCAGGGGCTGCTCACTAACAAATATCTTAACGGCATTCCGCAAGATTCGAGGGCGGCCAAAACAACCGGTCACTTGCAAACCGGGCAAATTACCGAGCAAAATATTGCGCAGGTAAGGCAACTCAATGAAATAGCCATGCAACGCGACCAAACTTTAGCCCAAATGGCCCTGGCCTGGCTGATGAAAGACCCGCGCGTTACCTCAGTACTGATTGGCGCCAGCAAGCCCGAGCAACTGGCCGACTCACTAAGATGCTTGGAAAATACAAGCTTCAGCGCCGATGAAATAACCCAAATTGAAAACATCTTACAAAACAAACCCTGATGGAAAATATAAACTGGGGTATTATTGGCTGCGGCAACGTCACCGAAAAAAAGAGCGGTCCCGCCTTTAATAAAGTACCCGGCAGCAAAGTGGTAGCCGTAATGCGCCGCGATGCCGAAAAAGCCGCCGACTACGCCTGTCGCCATAACATTGGTAAATGGTATAGCGATGCCGGCGATTTGTTAAACGACAGCGAAGTCAATGCTATTTACATTGCCACCCCACCGTCGTCGCACCTAGAATATGCCATAGCAGCTATGCAAAAAGGCCTACCGGTTTATGTAGAGAAGCCAGTCACCATCAATGCCGAACAAGCACAACAAATGGCCGATGCTGTGCAGCAATACAATGGTAAACTGGTAGTAGCGCATTACCGCCGCCGTTTGCCTATGTTTTTAAAGGTAAAAGAGTTGCTGCAGCAAAATGTGATTGGCACCGTGCGTACCGTGCAAATGCGCCTTTGGCAAAGCCGTAAACCGGCACTGGTAACCAAAGATGCCCGCAACTGGCGCATAAAACCCGATATATCGGGCGGAGGTTATTTTCATGACCTGGCCCCGCACCAGTTAGACCTCATGCTTTACTTTTTCGGCAAACCCTCAGCCTACCAAGGTTTTGCTTTAAATCAGGAAGGTCTTGATGCGGCGGATGACCACGTAACGGGTAGCATTTTGTTTGAAAACAAGGTCGTATTTAACGGCTCCTGGAGTTTTAACGTGGCCGAAACCGAAAACACTGATATCTGCGAGATTATTGGCACCGAAGGTAAAATCAGTTTTGCCGTGTTTGGCAATACCATCAATTTTTGGAACGGACACACCCACCAAACCATTGATTTTGTACATCCCGAAAACATCCAACACCCGATGATAATCAGCGTAGCCGGCTACCTGCGTGGCCAGGAACCTAATCCCTGCACCATTGAGGAAGCTGTTACCTTGATGAAAATTATGGATAGCTTTACCGCCAAAGCATCAAGTAAATAAATTATATTTAACACCATTTACAGATAAAACATCAATCATGAAAAACGTATTCAAACTGTCATTCATCCTGGCCTTCGTTCTGACCGCATTTACGGCATCGGCGCAGCAGCCGGCCAAAAAAGCAAGGGTAAGTCCGCCGGATACGGTGCGAGCTACTTTGAAAAAAGGAAAAGAGGTAGAAATTGCTTACAGCCGGCCATCGGTTAAAGGCCGTGCCATCGGTACTGATTTGGCTACCTACGGCAAAATCTGGAGAACAGGCGCCAACGAGGCTACTACTATTTCGTTCAGCAAAGACGTAAAAGTAGAAGGTAAACCGTTGAAAGCCGGTAAGTACGCCCTATATACCATTCCGGGAGAAAACGAATGGGTGATTATTTTTAACAGCGGTATTAAAAACTGGGGTACTGTTTACAAACAAGAAGAAGACGTTTTGCGGGTAACGGTTA
>CAXYKR010000133.1:0-6486 GCA_964277815.1 uncultured Mucilaginibacter sp.
CCCATTCCTGCCTGCTCTGTCAAGGAGCTCTCCTCAAAGCCGATTCCATTATCCTCCACCGCCAACTGCAATACAGGATGCTGATAACTTAGTTTGATGCTGATCTGCGTTGCTTGAGAATGCTTGATAATATTGTTCAGCAGTTCCTGTACGATCCGGAAAACAATCAAGTCCTTATCCGGATACCATGCTGGCAGATGATCATACAGGTAAGCAATCTGGAATTTTCGGAACGCTCGAGCCAGTCCACTTCTTGGCGGATGGCTTCTACCAACCCCAGACTCATGAGTTTGTCACCCTGAAGTAGTTTTCCCAACTGCCGCATTTCTCTAATGGCACGCTGATTAACGTCGATGGCGTCACTGATCTTCTTCTGCAGTTTCTGGTTCCCAGACACTTCAATAGAATTTAAGGTGAGCGAAGTCAGACTGAGCAGCTGACCAATGTTATCATGAAGGTCTGCACCTATCGTCTGCATGGTCTGCTCCTGAACTTCCAGTTGAGATTGTATCAGGACATTCTGAAAGTTGGCAACTTCTATCCGGTGCACCCTTTTACGAGTATGGTACAGAAGAGCTGTCGTGATAATCATTCCTACCAGTAGTAAGAAAAACAGGCTAATTACTCCTACCGTGGTAAAAATTTCCGATTGAGGTGTAAGCATAACAGTCCTATAATGATACAGACATACAAAACGATATTCAGAGGATTCATGATGCGGCCAAACATCATCAGTGTTTGTTCATAATTCAGATGCAGCAAAGTCCGGTACACATTGAAGTATACAAACGCGCCCCCAAAAAAGATCAACACCCCTACTGATATCCAGAAGTCCGGATGCCCGTAAACCGGCAATTTTACATCCGTTTCTATACTGAAAAGCAAATGAGTGTACATCAGGCACAACAGTAAGCCTTCCACATTAATATTCAAGGCCGGCATTGAATGGAAGTGATACAAAAAGGAGGAGACTACCAAGCCGAACAGGATAAAAATTATCATTGACCAGCCAACAGCCTGCTTGAACTTAATAACATTGCAGTTACGTATATAGTACATGCTTAAAAAAGCGTATTCAACGAGGTTATACACATGATAGATCCAGGATTGCCCTTTGATATGATAATATTTAAAAAATCCGGCAGCCGCTTCGACAACGAAAGCGGACAACAACATCAGCATAAGATAAAAAACATCCTGGCCGCCTTTCCTGTAAGACAGAACAGCCAGGATGAAGGCAATCAAAATAAGGCTGTGATAAACAACGTAAAATGAGTTGAAAAAATCGTTTCCAATAATTTTGGCAAGTAACATAAAGCTGGGTTGACCAGCTAAATATATACAAAATCAATAACTTATGTAACTTTACAAACGACGTTCACACCCCTACATTTAAAACTTTTTTTCATGATCCTGTATATATTCACTGCCGGGAACTGCATTGCTTTGGGTTACTCCATAAGCTTTCTGAAGCAGATAATAATGTTCGTCGATCGCCTTGCTGTCTATAAGGCTGCCATCATCTGGCGGGTATCCATACTCACCCATTAGAGACATCGTAGGTACCTCTTCATTGCCTGCAAAACCACTAACATCTTCTGGCTGGTAGTTCAAATCATAGTTATCCTTATCCACACCAAGTATAACTAAAGAAACATGGGAGTCCTTCTGGTCTTTACTGGCACAGAAATAAAGCCTGATACCATCACAGCCCGTCTGGCTCAGAATTTTAAGTATTATTTCTTTATTAAAACTTACCCCATAGGTGACGTTTAATGCTAATTCTGCCGCCGTAAGAGATTGCTGGTATTCGGGATTAGCCAGCAAACTTTCAGCTTCATGCAGCATTTTATTCTTAAGCGCAAACAACACTTCCTGAAAACGCCCGTAATGGGTATTGAAATTTTTCATCAAGTGAATTGCCTGATTGGCATCAACAGGTACACCCGCGGCATTAACCGGCATTCGCTCCGGATTCGAACTGCCAGCCGATCCGGGAAACGGAAACTGTAACTCACAGTGTAAAGGGTTTTCCGGATCCGATTTATTAAATCCTTTGGCATTTTTAACGATCCACTTCACGCCTGGCTCATCGCCCCGGGGTTGCTTTGCATTGTTCATATTCTTTGATTTTTAATTTGATCTAAATTGTGAAATAACAATCACATTATCAACTAGTTTATACCCTTCCACCTACCGTAAAATCACCCTAAAGAATCGGGTAATCTCAACCATCCATCACTGGCAAAGTTTCTGCTCCTTTGAGTGAATACAAAATTGTCATTCAAATGGGGAGTACCCGCTATACCACTTTTGAAGAAAGATCAAAAAAGCCGCAAGAGGTATAGTCGCCTTGTCAGTTTACTTTTAAGTACAACATAAAATTAATTTGATAGATAATCAATTGAGGGCAATTATAGCTGCTGATCAGCTCTTACAGCACTCATGCCGAAAGAAAAACGAGCAAAATCACTTTTATATGAAGACGACACTTTTCATTTCCTGGATGTTTCCGATAGTCATCTTGATAACCGGATTCGTTACATTTTACAGTAACCTTCATTTTGAAAAGGAAACTACCCTACCCGTATCATACACCGATTCTACAGTTACACAAACTGTAAAAACAGACGTGGTCGCTGCTAAGAATACTGACCATAAACGAAGCGATAGCCAGGTCACCACGAGATCCATAAAAAAGACTATACATCCTCAATCAGCACTTCCGGCTTGTCAAAAGGCCCTGCCTTACTATATTTTGGCTTCTGCATTGACCGTGATCCTGCTTTCTCTGCCTCGCTTGCAGGAACTGACTATATCTCAGCAGGCCCTGGTGCTTAAGCTTTTTACTGAGGTTAAAGAGGCTGCTGACCATTTACAGACTACTGCAGATACCGTAGGCCCTGAAGCCGTCAAAACAGATTATCATAAGAAAGTAGCGGCACTCCTCGAACGAGTTAGAATGGTTGATAAGGTTCTCTTTAAAGGTAATTAAAAGCAATCCTCAATAAAACACCATTAAACGCATCCTAATGACAAAAATTCAAAGACTTCTTGATCAAATCGATTTGACCAAACAACGCGCTCCGGCAAACACTGACATCCTATTCGGATTTAATGAATTACGGAACGATTTGGTTGAAACAGCAGGTGTAAAACAAGTATCTGATGTGCCTTCATTAAAGGTTATTGATCCTACACAATTCAACCTTTACCTCAAAGAGCATGAACTTTCTATTACCCGACTGATTAATGACCCTTTACTGCGGGAAAGACTCATCTCGGGAGACGACACGCTGGACGTTAATTATCTAAAAGCCGGCATGCTAGCAGCTAAGCCTGTTTGCCGCATCACCATATGTACCAGTGTAGGTGAAGAAGGTTTTGGTACCGGCTTTCTCATTGCTCCGCAAATATTGATTACTAATAATCATGTTTTACCCGAGAGCGACCATGCCTTGAACTCTTATGCAGAGTTTGATTATGAAAAAGGCCTGGACGGTCTTCCCCTACCATCCAAAGTGTTTCGCTTTAATGCTTCTCGACTGTTTTATACAAATAAAGACCTCGATTTCTCCGTTGTTTGGGTAGATGATCTATCTACGGACGGCTTGACATCCCTGCTGAGATTTGGATACCTTAAACTGAATCCAAATCTGGGAAAGACCAAAGAAGGCAATTTTGTTTCCATCATTCAGCACCCAGAAGGAAAGAGAAAAAAAGTAGCCCTACGGGAGAATAGGATAACTAACCTGTCTCTGTCCAAATTTATTCGTTATGTGACAGACACCAAAAAGGGATCTTCAGGAGCAGCTGTATTCAATGATCAATGGGAGGTAGTGGCAGTCCACCACGCAGGCATCCCCCGGTATAATGATGAGGGGAAGATATTGAACTTAAGCGGAAAAATCTGGGACAAATCTGAAGGAGAAGAAAAAATTGATTGGATAGAAAACGAAGGTGTACGGGTAAGTAGTATCATTTATGATCTCACGACCAATGCATCGCTGGAATTTCCATTGCTTAATGCTTTTTTCCAGCCGCTAACAGACCTGGAAACAATTACCAGATCGGTAGGAATTAAATCAATTCATCCAGAAAATAATATTTACTATCCTGAAGAAAAAGATGCTACAGACAGGAAACAATATTACAGTTCACTCCCGGATCCGATCCATGCCAGTTATGAAGCGCTCCATCGATTAGTGGCAGATACACATACTACACCACACCATTACAGTCCTTCAAAATTTCTTTATCCAGTAGTAGATCTTCATCCAGACGGAAAACTCAGAAGTATTTATTCAGAAAAAACATTTTCTGTCCAAGAATTAATGCTGGCAGATCAGAAAATTGATATTGAAAGGCAACTTCGGTTCATTGAACTGACTAAAGCACATGAAGTGTTAGGTTCGGAAGCTTTTAGTGAACAAATTGATGCATTAGAAACAGCCCTGCCGTACAATTGCGAGCATGTGGTATGCCAGTCCTGGTTTGATAAACACGAACCCATGAGGGGTGATCTTCACCACCTGTTTGCGTGTGAATCCAGGTGTAACAGCTTCAGAAACAACCATCCTTATCATGACTTCGCGAACTATAAACCGCAGCTCGCTTTGAAAGAAACAGAGAAGCCATCCTGCGGATACCTCGATGATGATAGATTTGAACCCGAACGAAACCGGGGCACCGTTGCACGGGCTACGTTGTACTTCATGCTGAGGTATCCTTCGGTAACCAGCGTATATGGTCCGCAGGACCTTTCTATGCTCAAAGAATGGGCTCGCACAGAACCAGTAAGCCTATATGAGAAACACCGTAACAGGGAAATATTTTTATTGCAGGGCAACCGGAATCCTTTCATCGATTTTCCAGAGCTGGTTGAAAGCGCTTCGGAAAAGGACACTGCAGGAACCGGCCTTTCTTTGTTGCTTTTTCCCAAACTAAGAAAAACTTTTTTGGAAGAAGGAAGTGATCTTTCACTGGAGGACCTCGTCAAATTAGCCGTTTTAAAATCAGGTGGAAAAAAAAATTCGCCTAGTGATCTTGATAAAAAAACCAGTTTAACTACCCTGATAAAAACCCCTGAACAACTGGTGCTCTTACAAGCATACCTGTCTGCAGTGCTAGAGCAGCAGAAACCAGGGAAAACTATCACTGCTACCGAAATAGAAAACTGCAACTCGGTAGAAGATTTAATTGTCCTTATTGCTCAAAAATAAGCTGCCGTATGAAACGATACATTACCTCAGTTTTTCTTCTCATCACAATGTTCGCTGTAGTACAGAACGACGCCGGATCAGCAAAAACGGATCAGAATCAGCGAACAAAAACCTCATGGATTAGCAAATTAAAAATCAGAGAATCATTCAATGATGACGAAAGCATCCAAAATCCGGCGGTTGTAAGTGTTACTCTGCCTAAGAATAAAGATGCGAGCTATCTAATAAATCTGGGTCTGGGCTATGCCTTACCCCGTAAAGACCTTAAGGGGCTTAGAACCGGCTTCTTAGTAGCAGAATATCACCGCATGAATCTATCAGATAATGAGATTGATAATTTCCAGGCCGGGTATAAGCATCAATGGATATTCAGTGAGCCTGCCGCAATTTTGCCGACCAATAACAACACCATTGACAATTACACTACATTCCGGCTTAATTCAACTTTAAAATACCGCCGTGACCGCATCGAAGGCTCCCATGGGATTGCCGCTACTTTTATGCTGACCTTTTTCCGACAGGGATCAGGATTTAAAACCTGGTTCGGCTCCACAAAAGCATCGCCCTCGCGCAGGTTCCATTATACCCTCAGCCCAGAAGCGGGCATGGAAGTACAGAATAATTTTAAGGCGGACAGTACTATTTACAAAGGATTTGTAGGTCGTCCGGCAGCACGCCTAGCATTTGAATTCGGACAAAGCCGACCTGATCCCGATGACAAATTTTCTGCCGTTAGCATCTGGACTTTCAGTGTTGATTTGGCGGCGCGATATGATCTGCTCGGCCATCATTATACAACAGAACGATTTCACCCTTTGATCAGATCGGGATTAGACTTTTTCATCCTCTATAAACCCATTAAACTCACGCTTGGTGGAAGCTATACATACGGGCAAAACCCAATTCAAGGTTTCCGGGAATTCAATTTCAAATCTCAGCATTTTGCCCTGATTGCCTTTAAAGTACAAAAATAAGTAGGGAAGTTACCTCGGTTGAATATTAGTGCAACCGGACCCGACGACAGTTTAAGATTGCAGAAAAAAGTTTACCATTTTATTGTGCTTAAACCATCCTTTTTCTTTTGGAAGAACAACTCTTCAATGGCGCTCTAAAAAGCCAGAATTAATTATCTCTTAAGATTCAGTGTGTATTAACTAATATCCCTGCCTATCTTGACCGGAATGGGTACAAGAATATTCTCGTCGCCAGAAATAGACAGCCTATTGAACTTAAATGCGCAACAGTACCTACCAGTGCTGCTAAA
>CAXYKR010000134.1:0-5114 GCA_964277815.1 uncultured Mucilaginibacter sp.
GATGGTGCAGCAGGCAGGTTTCCCGCAGCATGTATTTCAAACCTTGCTGGCCGGCAGCAGCCAGGTAGATGCCATGATTGAAAATCCATTAGTTAAAGCGGTCACTTTAACCGGCAGCAACCAGGCCGGTGTTAAGGTGGCGCAAAAAGCAGGCAGCCTGATTAAAAAGACGGTACTCGAACTGGGCGGAAGCGATGCCTACATCGTACTGGAAGATGCCGACCTGGAACTGGCTGCCACCACCTGTACCGACAGCCGTTTAATTAACAGCGGGCAAAGCTGCATTGCCGCCAAACGCTTTATCGTAGTGGAGGCCGTTGCCGAACAGTTTACCCAACTCATGCTGCAAAAAATGAGCGCCAAAGTGATGGGCGACCCGATGCAAGAAAGTACCGATGTTGGCCCGCAAGCCCGGATGGACCTACGTGATGAACTGCATGAGCAGGTACAGCGTTCTGTACAAGCCGGAGCCCAATGCATTTTGGGAGGCGAAGTTCCGGCTGGCAAAAACGCCTTCTATCCGCCTACTATCCTTACCAACGTAACTAAAGGCATGCCTGCCTTCGACGAAGAACTCTTTGGCCCTGTAGCGGCCATCATCATCGCTAAAGATGAAGAGCATGCCATACAATTAGCTAACGACAGTATCTTTGGCTTGGGTGGTGCGGTGTTTACTCAAGATGCCGCACGCGGCGAACGCATTGCCGCTACCCGGCTCGAGGCTGGTTCCTGCTTTGTAAATTCACTCGTCAAATCCGACCCTCGTTTGCCTTTCGGCGGCATTAAACAGTCAGGCTATGGCCGCGAATTAGGTATGATTGGCATACATGAATTTGTAAATATTAAAACTGTTTACATTCGCTAAGCATTAAAGCAACCTGTTATTTTTATTGATATAACAAGAGACAAACATCTGATTTACAAAACCAATTTACTAAAGGTTAAACGCAGTCGTAACCAGGAAACAGGTTTTACCTGCGCCTGACAAGCATATTTTAGGCTAACCCCACTAATGCGTATCTTTGTAGCCTTATGAGTAAGCACGGTAGAATCTTAGTGGCCATGAGTGGTGGCGTTGATAGTTCGGTAGCATCTATTATGTTGCACGAGCAGGGCTACGAGGTAATTGGGCTTACCATGAAAACCTGGGACTATGCCTCATCGGGCGGTAGCTCAAAAGAAACCGGCTGCTGCAGTTTAGACAGTATTAATGATGCTCGTGCACTGGCCGTAGGTTATGGCTTTCCGCATTACATTCTGGATATCCGCAACGAGTTTGGCAATTACGTTATCGACAATTTTGTGGATGAATACCTGGCCGGCCGCACCCCTAACCCCTGCGTGCTTTGCAACACCCATATTAAATGGGATGCTTTACTAAAGCGTGCCGATAAACTCGATTGCGAATTTATTGCCACCGGCCACTACGCTAATATCCGCCAACAAGATAGCGGCCGCTACGTGGTCTCTAAAGGTCGCGACGAAAACAAAGACCAGTCTTATGTACTTTGGGGGGTATCTCAGGAAAACCTGGCGCGCACCAAATTCCCGTTAGGTAGCTTTACCAAAGCCGAAATCAGGCAGATGGCCTTAGAAATTGGCCAGGCCGAACTGGCCGGTAAAAGCGAGAGCTACGAAATTTGCTTTGTACCCGATAACGACTACCGCGCATTTTTACGCCACAAAGTGGAAGACTTAGACCAGCGTGTTGGTCCGGGTAACTTTGTATTAGCTGATGGCACCGTGGTGGGCAAGCATCAGGGTTATCCTTTTTATACTATCGGTCAGCGTAAAGGCTTGGGCATTGCTTTGGGGCAACCTATGTTTGTTACCCAGATTAACCCTGCCAACAATACCGTAGTGTTAGGCACGCAGGATGAATTGCAGCGTAAACAAGCCTGGGTACGTAACCTTAACCTGGTTAAATACGAAAACATCAACGAGCCTATACAAGCTGTAACAAAAATACGTTATAAAGATGCCGGAGCCGAAAGCACCATTGTGCAAATGGGCGACCACATGAAGGTGGATTTCCATCACCATGTATCGGGTATTGCTCCGGGTCAGTCGGCGGTTTTTTATGAGGGGAACGATTTGCTGGGCGGCGGTTTTTTGATGTAATAGCTACCGAAACATAAACCGCATTTTACCGAACATTTCTTTTTATTTACTGTTGCCCTTAAAAATTAATAAGGCGTGTGAATTTGCGTTTCACATTCTTTGTGTTTTATTTGCAGAAAATTAAGAGCATTAATGGCTAAAAATCTACTCATTGTTGAATCTCCGGCTAAAGCCAAAACTATTGAAGGGTACCTCGGCAAAGACTTCACCGTGAAGTCGAGCTATGGCCATATTCGTGATTTGGTGAAATCCGAAGACGCCATCGACATACCCAATAACTTTGCACAAAGGTATGAGGTACCTGCCGATAAAAAGCAGGTAGTTAGCGAGTTAAAGAAATTAGCTAAAGAAGCCGAAACGGTGTGGCTGGCTTCCGATGAGGACCGGGAGGGTGAAGCGATCTCCTGGCACCTGTTCGAAACCTTAGGCTTGAAAGAAGACAAAACCAAGCGCATCGTTTTTCATGAGATTACCAAGCCGGCCATAATGCGGGCTATCGAAAATCCGCGCACTATTGATTACAACCTGGTCAACGCCCAACAGGCACGCCGGGTACTCGACCGCCTGGTAGGCTTCGAGCTTTCGCCCGTGCTCTGGAAAAAAGTAAAGCCATCGCTTTCTGCAGGCCGTGTACAATCGGTAGCCGTTAGGTTGATTGTAGAACGCGAACGCGAGATTAATAAATTTAAACCCGAAGCTGCTTACCGCATTGTAGCCATATTTGGCAAAGGCCGCGAGGCCTTCAAAGCCGAGCTGCCCGAACGCTTTACCCAGCAACAAGAGGCAGAGCAATTTTTAAAGGATTGCGTAAACGCAGCCTTTACCATCAAGTCGCTTGATACAAGGCCAACTAAGCGCTCACCTGCCGCGCCGTTCACCACATCAACGCTGCAACAAGAAGCCAGCCGCAAGTTAGGTTTCTCGGTATCGCGCACCATGTCGGTGGCTCAGCGGTTGTACGAGTCGGGTAAGATTACTTACATGCGTACCGATAGTGTTAATTTATCTGACACTGCCTTAAACGCTGCCAGGCAAGAGATTACGTCATCGTACGGCGAGAAATACCACCAGCTGCGTAAGTACAAGACCAAGTCTGCCAGTGCGCAGGAAGCTCACGAGGCCATCCGCCCTACTTACTTTAACGAGCATACCGTTGACGGCGAAAACGCCGAAAAACGTTTGTATGAACTGATTTGGAAAAGGGCCATTGCCTCGCAAATGAGCGAAGCGCAGTTTGAAAAAACAACGGCTAAAATTGATATATCCACCCGCAACGAAGATTTAGTAGCTAACGGTGAAGTAATGAAGTTTGACGGTTTCCTGAAAGTTTACCTCGAATCAAACGATGACGAAGAGGACAACAATCAGGATGGCGACAACGCTATATTGCCGCCGTTAAGCAAAGGCCAGCAACTCAACTTACAGGAAATGATGGCCACCGAGCGTTACTCCCGTCCGCCGGCTCGTTATACTGAGGCCAGTTTGGTAAAGAAATTAGAAGAGTTAGGCATTGGTCGTCCGTCTACCTATGCGCCAACCATCTCTACAGTACAAAACCGCGGTTACGTGGTAAAAGAAGACCGTGAAGGTAAATCCCGTAACTTTAAGGTGTTAACGCTGAAAGACCAGCACATCAAGCTGGAAGAAAAAACCGAAAACACCGGTGCCGAGCGGGGCAAGCTCTTCCCTACTGATATTGGCGCCGTAGTAAACGACTTTTTGGTACAGCATTTTAAAGGTATCGTCGATTTCCACTTTACAGCTAATGTGGAAAAGCAATTTGACCAGATTGCCCAAGGCCTTAAAGAGTGGACCGCCATGATAAAAAACTTCTACTACCCTTTTCACGAGGGTGTAGAAAGCACTATACAAACAGCCGACAAAGCCCGTGGCGAACGCGAACTGGGCGTACACCCTGAAAGCGGCAAAAAAATGTCGGTACGTATTGGCCGTTATGGTCCGTTTGTACAACTTGGTGATAGCGATAATGAGGAGGAAAAACCTCAGTATGCCAGTCTGCGTACCGGGCAGATGATTGAAACCATCACCCTCGAAGACGCCTTAGAACTGTTTAAACTACCTAAAAAGGTAGGCGTTTACGAGGATAAGGAAATGACGGTAGCTATCGGTAAATTTGGTCCATACATCAGGCATAACAGTAGCTTTTACAGCCTGCCTAAAGGTGTTGACCCCATGAGCGTAACCGAGCAGCAAGCCATAGAAATTATTGATGAGAAGCGTAAAAAAGACGCCGAAAAGCTTATCAAAACGTTTGACGAGAACCCTGAAGTTAAAATATTGAACGGACGCTGGGGCCCGTATATTGAATTTGAGAAACTTAACGTAAAAATCCCGAAAGGCAAAGAACCACTCGAACTTACCTTTGAAGAGTGCAAGGCATTGGCTGAGGCAACAGAGAAAGAAGGCAAGAAACCCAACGGAAAAAAGGCAGCAGCCAAAAAGCCTGCCGCAAAAAAACCGGCAGCTAAAAAAACTGCCAAAACAAAATAATATACAACGCCTGGAAACAGGCGTTTTTTGATTGAATATGATAAAAGATCTGCCTCAGAATATTGTTGAAGACATTGCCGTAGCGGTGGCACTCGAGGGTGAAAGCGTTGAAAGTAAAACCTGGTATGTTTATCTTATTAACCTCAAAAATCAGCCTATAGAAAACGTGCTGGTTACCTCCAAAGGTTACGGCGAAAAAGATGGCGAGCAGGTAAAAACTTCAGTTTTACGCCACATGATGCCTAAAATAGAAAGTAAGGCATCAGCACTGATTGAGCCGATTGATGAACAAACCTTCGGACTGAACAATGAGTATTGGGTGAGCTATTACATCGGAAAAGAGATATTTGATAAGAAGTTTATTTTCTTGCCAGAAAGCATTGTCGAGTCCAACTTTATCAAATTGCCTGTAGTCAATAAACCGGGCGTGATGATAAAGTAAAATTAAACGTCAGGCTGATAAGCCACTGATTGTAAAACCC
>CAXYKR010000135.1:0-13288 GCA_964277815.1 uncultured Mucilaginibacter sp.
ATTTTTGCCCACGATCCACAGCTGGCGCTGCCCGAAAACCAGATACTACGACAAGCCTTTCAGGCTAAAAGTGGCGGTTTAAGTTGGGATAAGATTTCCTAATTGCTATCTTAACGGCGTTAACACAAATACTTTTCATGAAAATAAAAGCTATCGCTTTCTCCGTGCTTGCGGCATTGGGCCTGTCTTGTTCTGCGCAGGCACAAACTGATTCGGTAATGATGCGCAAAATTTTTGATGAAGC
Source organism: uncultured Mucilaginibacter sp. (assembly GCA_964277815.1). Taxonomy (GTDB): domain Bacteria; phylum Bacteroidota; class Bacteroidia; order Sphingobacteriales; family Sphingobacteriaceae; genus Mucilaginibacter. The sequence continues at coordinate 245 of CAXYKR010000135.1, forward strand.
TTTGGTCAATGGCCAATGCTACGAAAACCTGCGTTACCTATGCAAAAAAATCGGTCCGCGTTTAAGCGGCTCGGCCGGTGCGCAAAAATCAGTAGAATGGAGCAAAAAGCTGATGGAAAGTTACGGGTTTGACCGGGTTTACCTGCAGGAAGTAATGGTACCGCACTGGGTACGCGGCGAAAAAGAACAAGGCTATATTGTTATCGGCACCAAACGCACGCCGGTTGCTTTAGCTGCCTTGGGCATGTCGGTAGCTACCCCGAAAACAGGTATCACTGCTGAAGTAATTGAATTGCATAGTTTAAAAGAACTCGAAACGCTTGGCGAAGCTAAGATTAAAGGTAAGATTGTATTTTTTAACCGCCCCTTTGATGAGCACTTTATTGAAGCCGGAACCGCATACGGTACTGCCGGCGACCAGCGTAATGCAGGACCGGGTGCGGCATCAAAATATGGCGCAGTAGCCGTCATCGTCCGTTCGCTAACTTCTGCCCTGGATAATTATCCGCATACCGGGGGTACCAGTTATGGTACAAACAAGCCTATGCCGGCGGCCGCCATTTCTACCATAGCGGCTAATCAGCTCAGTGCTATGCTTAAGCAGCAAGGCAACTCTCCGGTAAAATTCTATTTAAAAACCAGTTGTCAGTCTTTGCCAGATGTGTTATCGTACAATGTGATAGGCGAAATCAAGGGCTCAGAAAATAACAATAAATACATCACGGTTGGCGGGCATTTAGACTCGTGGGATTTAGCAGAAGGTGCCCACGATGACGGTACGGGCGTTATGCAATCGGTAGAGGTTTTGCGCATTTACAAAGCCTTAAGCTACAAACCCAAAAACAATATCAGGGCCGTATTTTTCATGAATGAAGAAAACGGTCATAAAGGCGGTTTAAAATATGCAGAACAGGCTTTAAAAGATAAAGAAGAGCACATTGCCGCCTTGGAAACCGACGAAGGCGGTTTTACTCCACGCGGCTTTAGTTTTGACCATGCCTCACCGGCTTTTATGACCGGCATTAACCGGCAATGGAAAAAGCTGTTTGAGCCCTATGAGGCTGACCGATTGGTAGCTGGCGGTAGTGGTACAGACATTGGTCCGTTGAGAGAAACGCACCCCAATGCCATGCTAATCGGTTTCCGTCCCGACTCGCAACGTTACTTTGATGTGCATCATACCCCCAACGATGTATTCGAAAATGTAAACAAGCGCGAACTGGAACTGGGTGCAGCCTCCATAGCGTCGTTGATTTATTTGATTGACCAGCACGGTTTAAATTTTTAAGCTTCGACAACTTCATGATATTAACGAGCCAGGGTTTACACTTTGGCTCGTTTCATTTTAGTTGAACAGGTAGAACAAATTAACCTATCTTGCCCGTACTATTTACCTTTTTTAGTGCTTTGTTTATGCCGTTCAGCTCCCTGCCTTGTAAATTATTAGTACTGCTACTGTTTGCCTGTAAAAATCCGGGTAAGCCTACAGTAATAAATCCTACACCGGTAGATTCGGGGGCTCGTGCACATGAAACAACAAAGCATTCTGACATCAAATTTTCCGGTCGCATCGAAACCGGGAATGTTAGTCCGGCGCAGGTGGTTAGCTTTGCGCAATCGCTTAAGGGTATTCCTTACAAATACGGCTCAACCGACCCAGGCCAGGGGTTTGATTGCTCGGGTTTTATTACTTACGTTTTCAATCATTTTAACATCGGCGTTCCGCGCAGTTCAGCAGATTTTACTTCGGTGCCGAAGGAGATTAATTTGCGAGATGCCAAGGCTGGCGATATCATTTTATTTACCGGCACCGACAGTACCAAACGTACCGTAGGCCACATGGGCATTTTTGTAAATAAACCGGGCGAAGAACATGTGTTTATTCACGCCACATCGGGCAAGGCCAACAGCGTTACCGAAACGCCGCTGAATGCCTATTACCAGGGGCGCTTTGTAAAAGCGATACGCATCTTCCCACAAAACAATTAAGATTGTTACCTGCGTATTTTAATTTCAATTAAAGTCTGTTATTCAAAATGCGTTAATTTTGCAAGGCATCAAACTCATTGCTTGTGGAAGAACGACAGGAGATTCCGGAAAAAAAAGATTCATTCGCCGCCTTACGATATAAAGATTTTCGCGCATACATAGGTATGCGTTTCTTTTTTACCCTGGCCTACCAAATGCAGGCCGTGGTTATCGGCTTCTATATTTATCAAATTACCCATAGCAAGCTGGCACTGGGCTATATTGGTTTGTGCGAAGCCATTCCGGCCATCAGTATCGCCCTATACGGCGGTTACATTGCCGATAAATACGAAAAGCGTAAACTGCTGCTCACCATATTTTCGGTTGTGCTTTTTGCCTCGCTTACCATATTTACCATTACCTTAAAGAGCATGAGCCACCTGGTTCATGCGGGCTGGGTAGTGCCCATTATTTATGTGATGATATTTTTTAATGGCGTAGCCAGGGCATTTTACGGCCCGGCAACATTTGCCATTTATGCGCAAAGTATCCCCAAAGAACTCTATCCCAATGGAAGCACGTGGAGTAGCTCGAGCTGGCAGATTGCAACCATTATGGGGCCGGCCATTGGCGGGTTGATTTTTGGTCATTTTGGCATTACGCCGACTTTTGTCATCATTAATATTTTACTGCTGGTTTCGCTCACACTAGTGTATATGCTGCGCACCTACCCACCGGTGTACATCCCAAAAGAAAGCATATGGCAAAGCCTGTCGGCAGGTATTAACTTTGTGCTTAAAAACAAAATGATGCTGGGCGCCATGAGCCTCGATTTGTTTTCGGTGTTTTTTGGAGGCGCTATTGCCCTGTTACCTGTGTTTGCCAATGATATTTTAAAAGTCGGCTCAGAAGGACTGGGCATTATGCGGGCAACCTCATCTTTAGGTGCCGTATTAACCATGCTGGCCATGACCCGCTTTTCGCCCGTGAACCGCCCGTGGCGCAACCTACTCATTGCTGTAACCGGCTTTGGCATGTCTATTCTTTGTTTCGGCCTGTCTAAGAGCTTTTATATTTCGCTGATATTCCTGTTTACCGAAGGCGCTTTCGACAGCATCAGCGTAATTATACGCGGCACCTTAATGCAGTTGCTTACGCCTGATGAAATGCGTGGACGGGTATCGGCTGTAAACTCCATGTTTATCGGATCGTCTAACGAAATTGGTGCTTTCGAGTCCGGCTTTACAGCCGAACTAATGGGAACGGTGCCTTCGGTAATTTTTGGCGGATGCATGACCTTGCTGGTCGTTACGGTCACGTTCCTGAAAACACGGAACCTCATCCCAACCCGGTTATCTGATGTAAGCAAGCCGACAGAGAAAATGGTATAAACCACTCTCTTTGCCGGCGTCACAATTAAACCAAGTTCTTCTGTTGAATGCGCTCTTTACGATACTTCACTCTCGGTGTAAGCGTCCAGTTCTTCCTGTAGTTTGCGTTCGCCGGATTGCTGGCGCCACATAGCATAGTATAAACCTTTTTGTTCCAGGAGTTCGTTATGGTTACCTACTTCTACCACGTCGCCGTTTTCTAAAACATAAATGCGATCGGCATGCATAATGGTACTCAGGCGGTGAGCAATAATAAGGGTAATGCGGTTTTTCAGGTTAGAGATGTGTTGCACCGTTTTACTGATTTCCTCTTCGGTGATAGAATCCAACGCTGAGGTAGCTTCATCAAACAACAATATATCCGGGTGACGTAACAAGGCGCGGGCAATACTCAGGCGCTGCTTTTCACCACCCGATATTTTAACCCCGCTCTCACCAATGAGAGTATGTATACCATCTTCAGCACGCGAAAGCATACCCTGGCAAGCCGCCTTATGCAGGGCATCCAAACATTCTTCATCCGTAGCATCAGGTTTTACAAACGTAAGATTGTCTTTAATGGTGCCCGAAAACAGCTGCGTATCCTGCGTTACGAAGCCAAGCCGCCGCCTAAACATATCCAGGTGATAATTATCACTCTCGATACCGTTATACATAATTTTGCCACTGATAGGCTTGTACAGACCAATGAGTAATTTGATAAGCGTAGACTTACCAGAACCAGATGGCCCCACAAAGGCTACCGTTTCGCCCTTATTAGCATGGAAAGATATATCCTTTAAAGCATAACGCTTGGTACCGTTATATTTGAATTTTACGTTTTCGAACGAGATTTGCTCAATGTGGGTCAAATCGGCCGGATTATCAGGAACTTCCTCCAAAGGCCTGCTCATGATGCGGCGGTAATTAGCCAATGAGATTTGAGCCTCGCGCCAGGTTAAAGCCATATGGCCGAACTCCTGCAAGGGGCCAAACAAAAAGTAGGCGTACAGCAAAAAGCTAAAATACTGGCCTGCCGAAATCTCTTTATCAAAAATGAGCACTAGCAACACCACTACCATGCTACTGCGTACAAGGTTAACAGTAGTGCCCTGTACAAAGCTAAGCACCCGCAGCAATTTCGTTTTAGCAACCTCTAAAGCCAGTATTTTGTAGGTGTTTTTATTTAAGCGTTCAATCTCTTCATTAGCCAAACCATGGCTTTTTACCAGTTCGATATTCCGCAACGATTCTGTAGTACGGCCAGCCAGTACTGATGTTTTTAAAACGATAGCCCGGTGAATCACCTTAATTCGCTTTGACAGTGTCCAGCTTAACCAGGTAATGATGGGAACGGCAACAAAAAACACCAAGGTTACCTTATAGCTGATGGTAAAAGAATATACGGCCACGAATACGATACCGAACATGGCCATAAAAGTTACGTTGATGGACGCCTTAACCAAGTTTTCGATATCGCTGCGAATGCGTTGCAGCATGCCCAGTTTCTCGCCGCTTCGCTGGTCCTGGTGCTCATAAAAGGGCATAGCCAACGCGTGTTTCATCCCGTCAGCATAAACCTCAGCACCCGATTTTTGAGCGATGGTAACGGTGTAGTAATCCTGAAAATTATTGGCTATCCTGGAGAATAAAGCGGCAGCTACCGCAATGGTAACCAAGAGCAGGACACCGCTTATAAAATCTAAACGGGAATACATATCCCGTTTTACAATGTAATCATCAACTATCTTTCCGGTAATCAGCGGGTCAACTAAGGCGAAGCATTGATTTAGCGCTGTCATTAAAAGCGCCATGGCTACCGAAAACTTATGCTTTTTAAGGTACTTAAACAATATATCCATAGAGTAAACGGACAGTTATAAAAATATTACAACAATTAAAACGCCCGAATGCGAAGAATACTTGCCTTTAATTTAATTTTTATGAAAATGTTAAAATTCAAGCCCGATTCGTTGAGCCTATCGCAAAGTCCGCAAAGCAGTAAACATGAGGTTTTGCGAAAACGAAATTTAATTAAAAATTAAAAAAAAGCTATCAACTGCTTTTTGCATATAAAAAGGTACAACTTAGAGAAGTGCAGCTATACTTCAGTAGTAAATTTTTCGCCGATTTGCTGACGCCACATGGCGTAATACAATCCCTTTTGGTTTATCAAATCCAGGTGTTTGCCCTCTTCTATAATCTGCCCTTTTTCTAACACGTAAATGCGGTCGGCGTGCATAATGGTGCTTAAACGGTGAGCAATTAGTATGGTGATGTGTTCCTGATGTTCAGATACCTCTTTGATAGTTTCTGTAATCTCCTCTTCGGTCAGAGAGTCGAGTGCCGAGGTAGCTTCATCAAACACCAGAATATCCGGGCGGCGCAATAAAGCACGGGCAATAGATAGGCGTTGCTTTTCGCCGCCCGATACCTTAACACCGCCTTCGCCAATCACCGTATCCAGGCCTTTATCGGCACGGGCCAGTAAGGTTTGGCAGGCAGCACGTTGTAACACTTGCATACACTCCTCGTCGGTAGCACCGGGGCGTACAAACTGCAGATTTTCACGGATAGTGCCCGAGAACAACTGGGTATCCTGCGTTACAAAGCCAATCCGTTCGCGCAGGCGGTCCAAATCAATTTCTTTACTCAACACACCATTATATAAGATATCGCCCTGTAATGGCTGATACAAACCTACTAATAGTTTTACCAGCGTGGTTTTACCGGAGCCCGACGGGCCAACAAAGGCAATGGTAGTACCGGTTTTTACGCCAAAACTGATATGGTTAAGCGCATTGCGGTTAGCCGTTAAATGCTTAAAACTAACATTAGCAAAAATGAGGTCTTTTACTTTTTCTAACAATACCGGTTTTTCGGGCTTAACCTCTACCGGGGTGTTAATAATTTGCTCAAAGTTTGCTAAAGATATCTGCGACTCGCGCCAGGCCAAGATAACGTTACCTAACTCCTGCAGCGGGTTAAACAAGAAGAACGAATAAAATAAAAAGGTGAAATACTGCCCCGGTGAGATGGTTTCTTCAAATATCAGCAACAGCAAAATCACCACCATAATACTACGTACCAAGTTAACCGTAGTGCCTTGTACAAAGCTCATACTGCGCACATACTTAACCTTCTTTAACTCCAGGTCGAGTATTTTGTATGTGGTTTTATTAAGGCGATTAATTTCCTGGCTTACCAAACCTAAGCTTTTTACCAACTCGATGTTACGTAATGACTCGGTGGTAGAACCCGCCAAGGCTGTAGTTTCTGCAACGATTGTGCGCTGTATATTTTTAATCCGTTTGCTTAAGGCCGTACTTACAAAACCGATAACCGGGATAGCGGCAAAATATACCAGCGTTACTTTATAGCTTACGCTAAACGAGTAAAAAATAACGAACACCATACCCACCAAGCTTACAAACAGCACGCTGATGAACGAGGTGATAAACTTTTCGCAATCCAAACGTACCTTTTGTAAAATGCCTAAAGTTTCGCCGCTGCGCTGGTCTTCAAATACCTGGTAAGGTAACTCGAGCGAGTGTTTCAAACCATCAGCGTACATATTGGCGCCTACCTTTTGAGTGATAATATTAGTAAAATAATCCTGAAAGTTTTTAGCGATGCGCGATACCATGGCAGCACCTACAGCCAAGCCTACCCAGGTAAGCACGCCCCAAACAAAATCGTGATGATTTAACAGCTTGCGCTTTTCGATAAAACGGTCAACTACCCGACCGGTGATATAGGGGTCGAGCAGGGAAAAACTTATGTTAACAGCCGCTAAAGCCAAAGCCAGTAACACTACCCAACGGTGTTTGGATAAATAGGTTAAAAGTAACTTCATAGATTATGGCGCAAAAATAAAAAAGGGAATGATGCAAAATGCTCATTCCCTTTAATTTGACGTTGGCTTAAGATTTAAACCGTCATGATGTCTTTTTCTTTAGCATCAGCCAGTTGGTCTACCTTTACAATGTAAGTATCTACCAGTTTTTGCACGTCGGCCTCTCCTACTTTAATTTCGTCTTCAGAAACGCCTTCGGTTTTTAATTTCTTGATTTTATCGTTGATATCTTTACGGATATTACGGATGGCAACTTTACCGTTTTCGGCCTCACCTTTTAAACGCTTTACCAACTCGCGGCGACGCTCTTCGGTTAACGGCGGTACATTAATGCGGATGATACTACCATCATTTTGAGGGTTAAAACCTAAAGTAGATTCTTTGATTGCTTTTTCGATAGGCACCAGTAAAATTTTTTCCCATGGTTGTATCACGATGGTACGTGCATCCGGGGTGTTTACGTTACCTACCTGGCTTAAAGGTGTTGGGGTACCATAATAGTCAACCACCAAACCATCCAGCATAGCCGGACTGGCTTTACCAGCACGTATTTTTGATAACTCGTTATCTGTATGATTTATGGCTTTATCCATCAAAGCCTTGGCATCATTCAGTTGCTTCTTAATGAGTTCGCTCATTGTATTTTATTTTTTGTAATTGCAAAAATAGTAAATCCTGATAGAGTCGGTAATGCGAGTGAATATTTAAGATACCAAAAACTTAAGCTTCTGTTTTAATAAATGCTCAATCACCGCAACTAACTCCGAAATACCTTTATGATTATCTTACCAAAGTACCTACTTTTTCGCCTTGGGCAATCTTTAAAAAGTTACCCTCTTTGTTCATATCAAATACGATGATAGGCAGCTTGTTTTCCTGGCATAAAGTAAACGCGGTCATGTCCATTACGTTCAGTCCTTTGCTGTAAACCTCGTCAAAGCTTACTTCATCGTAACGGGTAGCGGTAGGGTCTTTCTCTGGGTCGGCGGTGTAAATACCATCAACACGAGTACCTTTCAATACTACATCAGCCTTAATTTCAATAGCACGAAGAGAAGCTGCGGTATCAGTAGTAAAATAAGGATTACCGGTACCTGCACCAAAAATAACTACCTTACCGGTTTCTAAATGAGTCATGGCACGGCGACGGATGTAAGGCTCACAAATCTGCTCCATTTTAATGGCCGATTGCAAACGGGTATCTACACCGATGCCTTCTAAAGCACTTTGCAAAGCCATGCAGTTAATTACGGTGGCCAGCATGCCCATATAATCGGCTTGCGCACGCTCCATGCCCGATTTTTCGGCGCTTAATCCTCTAAAAATGTTACCTCCGCCCACAACAATGGCTACCTCAATGCCGGCATCACAAACGGTTTTAATATCATGTGCGTACTGCAGCACACGTGCGTTATCAATACCGTATTGCCTTGCGCCCATTAACGATTCGCCGCTTAGCTTCAGTAAAATTCTGTTATACTTCATGCAGATAATGATTTTATAGTATTTGGTGATCTATTAGTTGTGTACTTTACCTTTAAATACGGTAAATTTATGATTAAGCCCGGCATCAAAAATAATCAAATCTGCCTCAAATCCGGCTTCTACTTTTCCTTTAGTTGATAAATTAGCCAGCTGCGCCGGGTATAACGACGCCATATTGACAGCCTCAGCCAAATCAATACCCGCAAAATTTACGCAATTGGATACCGCCTGTAACATGCTCAGTGCCGAACCGGATAGCGTACCATCAGGCATCACATAGCGGTTGTCTTTATATTGGTGCTGGTAAGTCCCTGCTGTAGCCTCGGTAACGGCATCAGTAATTAAAAAGAGTTTGTTGCCCAGATTACGCTTAGCCAATTTAATCATCGGGTATGACACATGGATACCGTCGGCCACAATGCTGGTATAAGGCTGCGCCTCAAAAATAGCCGGAATAATGCCCGGTTCGCGGTGATGGATAGGCGGCATGGCATTGTACAGATGCGTTACCGCCGGTATAATTTGATTTAAAAACTGTTTTCCCTGCTCATAAGTGGCATTACTATGACCGGATGACAGGATGATGTTCTGACTACGCAGATAGTTGATGACCTCGGCATCCTGTAACTCCGGCGCTATGGTCATCATTTTTATTTCGCCATCGGCCAGTTCAACCCAGCTTTTAACTTCTGGCAGTGTCGCTTTCTTGATATATTTTTCGGGATGTGCTCCTTTACGGGCCGCGTTAAGATAAGGGCCTTCGAGGTGCAAACCCAGAAAATTGCCTATCGCTTGTTTACGATAGTTTTTGGCAGCTTCAATAGCCTTTAAAACAATGTCATCGCTGTTGGTTGCCACGGTGGCAAAAAAGCCGGTGCATCCCTGTTGCAGCAGGGTAACTTCCATCTGGCGTAAGGCCGCCTCGCTGGGCAATCCGCCAAACAAGGCGCCGCGTGCACCATAAATTTGCAAGTCGAGTAAACCGGATGCAAGGTAATCGCACTTGAGGTCTATAAGTTCTGCTCCGGCCGGTATATCCTGCTCGTTAACAACAGCCGCAATTTTATCCTGATTAATAATAACAGCTTTACCTGGAATGATGGCACCGCCGGTTACCAATTGAGTATTATATAAAGCTGTTAACATGCTGATGGTAAAATAAAGTTCAAAAAAAATCCCCGCCTTTTTAAAAGGCGGGGATTTAATAATTAAGCTCCTAAAGCAACTCGCTTAAACGCGGTTACCGTTAAACCTTTTTCAACACCGCTCAAAAACTGAGCAATGCTCTTAGATGGGTCTTTTACAAACTCCTGATTTAGCAGGGTTGAGTCTTTATAGAATTTGTTCAGTTTACCCTGAGCAATTTTCTCTACCATTTCTTCTGGTTTACCTTCAGCACGGATTTGCTCTTTAGCAATAGCTAACTCACGCTCAATAGTAGTAGCGTCAACATCACCTTTATCTAAAGCAACAGGGTTCATGGCTGCAATTTGCATAGCCACGTCTTTACCAGCTTCTTCGGCACCTGCAACGTTAGCGCTTAAGCCAACCAATACACCTAAACGGAAGTTACCGTGGATGTAAGCAACTACTTTCTCACCTTCTAATACTTCGTATTTAGAAACACCGATTTTCTCGCCGATTTTACCGGTCATGTCAGTGATAGCTTCGCCAATTTTAACACGTGAAGTTTCGGTATCGATTTCCAGGTTGTTTAAATCGTCGATAGTAGCAGGCAGGTGTTGTACTGCGCCGTTTGCAATAGCGTTAGCAAAAGCAATAAACTCAGCATTTTTAGCTACGAAGTCGGTTTCGCAGTTTAAAGATATAATTACGCCACGTTTGCCATCCTCAGAAGTACGGGCAATAACCACACCTTCGTTAGATTCTCTGTCTTGACGGCTGGCTGCTACTTTAGCGCCTTTTTTTCTTAAATAGTCAATAGCTGCTTCAAAGTCGCCGTTAGTTTCGGTAAGGGCTTTTTTGCAGTCCATCATACCTGCACCGGTTTGCTGGCGCAGTTTGTTTACGTCTGATGCAGAAATTTGTACTGTAGACATTGTTTTTATGGATTGTATGCTATGTTTTGCCTGTATGGCAATCCACCGCAAAATTAGTGATCTGTTTATAAAAAGAAAGTTGCCAATTGCAAATTGCAGCATTTAAATACTAACAACCCGCAACCGGCAACTTTATATATGCTTATTAAGCAGCGCCGTTACCTTCAGTGGCTGTAGTATCAACAGCGTCTGACGGAGCTTCAGTTTCAGCAGCTACACGACGACGACGGGTGCCTTCGTTAGCTTCGCCACCATCAACTTTAGCTTTTGATGCTGCGCCTTCTTTTTCAGCTTCGTCTTCTTTTTCGCGTTTGCGCTCATCTAAACCTTCCTGAATAGCCTGGATGATGATACCGGTAACCAATGAAATTGATTTGGTAGCGTCATCGTTAGCCGGGATAGGGAAGTCGATGTTTGAAGGGTCAGAGTTAGTATCTACCATTGCAAAGGTAGGGATGTTTAACTTCAAAGCTTCAGATACAGCGATGTGCTCTTTCTTCACGTCAATCAGGAACAATGCAGCCGGTAAACGGTTAAGGTCAGAAATACCACCTAACAAAGTTTCCAGTTTTACACGCTCACGCTGAATCATCAGACGCTCTTTTTTAGAAAGGTTGCTGTAAGTACCGTCTTTAGTCAATTTGTCGATGTTTGACATCTTTTTGATTGACTTGCGTACAGTAGCAAAGTTAGTTAACATACCACCTAACCAACGCTCGGTTACGAAAGGCATGTTTACTGATTTTGCATAATCGGCTACGATGTCTTTTGCTTGTTTCTTGGTAGCTACAAACAAAACTTTACGGCCTGATTTTACAATTTGTTTTATTGCTGAAGCAGCTTCTTCAACCTTGGTTAAGGTTTTATTTAAATCGATAATGTGGATACCGTTACGCTCCATGAAAATGTACTGAGCCATTTTCGGATCCCATTTGCGGGTAAGGTGGCCAAAGTGTACACCTGCATCCAGTAAATCCTGATATGTTGTTCTTGCCATTGTTGTGTCCTCCTTAAAATATTAACGTTTACTGAATTGGAATCTTCTGCGTGCTTTACGACGTCCTGGCTTTTTACGCTCAACCATACGATCATCACGGGTCATTAAACCTTTAGCACGTAATGCAGGTTTTTTCTCAGCATCAAGTTCAACAATAGCCTTAGCGATAGCTAAACGAACGGCTTCTGCCTGTCCTTTTACACCACCACCGGCAACATTTACCATAATATCGAATTTACCTTCTGAACCAGAAACCAGTAAAGACTGGGTAGCAACGTATTGTAATGGTAAGGTTGGGAAATACTCTTTGTAATCTTTACCGTTAACGGTAAGGGCACCATTACCTTCGTTTAAGTAAACGCGGGCAACAGCTGTTTTTCTTCTGCCTGAAGTGTTAGTTGTTGGCATTTTTCTTTTCTCCTTTAAAATTAAAAGTTAATGGTTGTAGGGTTTTGCGCAGCATGCGGATGCTCAGCACCGGCATAAACGTGCAGGTTGCCATAAATGGCGCGGCCCAAACGATTTTTAGGTAACATACCACGAACGGCTTTCTCGATAACGCGCTCAGGGAATTTAGCCATTAACTCCTTAGGAGAAATGAAACGCTGACCACCTGGGTATCCAGTGTAAGAAACGTATTGCTTGTCGGCAAATTTGTTTCCGGTCAGTTTTACCTTGTCTGCATTGATAACAATAACGTTATCACCGCAGTCTACGTTTGGAGTGAAGCCTGGTTTGTGTTTTCCTCTGATGATTGCAGCAATCTTAGAGGTCAAGCGCCCCAAAATCTCGCCTTCCGCGTCAACAACAACCCATTGTTTGTTAACGGTTTTTTTGTTGGCTGAGACAGTTTTGTAACTTAACGTATTCACTTGCTTTAAATTAATTTATATGAAACAGTTTACTATACCCCGTAATTTCGGGACTGCAAAGATACGAGTATCCAATTAATTTACAAGCGGTTTGCGAAAATTTATGAAGGGAAAGTCTGTGAGTTTAAAGAGTCTGTAAGTCTGTGAAATGACAGAGGGTTATTCTTCACCTTCTGGCTTTCTGTCAAAATGCTGGTTTACCAAGTCCATCACCATGTTGGCGCGTAACGGTTTGTGATAAAAGGTGGTAATATTTTTATCGCGCAGGGCGCGTTCGCGGTCAGAATTGTTAAGCGATGTAGTAAGCATAATAACCACAATGCGGGCTTTTTGGTTGTCGCTCAACTGCTGGTAAGCTTCCATAAATTCCCACCCGTTCATGCCCGGCATGTTAATGTCTAAAAAAATAATACCCGGCCTGCTCATCTCCACGGTA